>DATACQ010000699.1:0-3020 GCA_036258955.1 Binatia bacterium | reverse complement strand
GCCGCAACAGCTGCAGGCTCCGATGTAGTGATCATCGCCGCCACGGGTACGGTGTCCCCGTTCCGCTTGATGGCGCGGCCCGAAATAAGGCAGCCTGCCGACTTGAAAGGAAAAAAGGCCGGGATCACGACATTCGGATCGACGTCGGACCAAGTTTTGCGGATCGCCTTGAAGGAATTCAAGCTCGAGCCCAACAAAGATATTGCAGTCCTGTCCTTTGGCGCCCAACCGGAGGTTTTCGCCGCGCTTCAGAGCGGCGCCATTCAAGTCGGCTCGTTGAGTTATCCACTCTATCCGAAGGCAGCAAAGCTCGGCATGCGCGAGCTTTTCAACTTCGCAGAGGTAGGATTCGAGGACGTCAACGGGACCGTGATCACGACGAGAACCTTTCTCAACCAGCATCGCGACACCGCGACGCGCTTTATGCGCGCGTTCATTCGCGGCGTGCACCGCTATCGCAGCGATAAAGAATTCAGCAAGAAGGTGCTCGCGAAGTATGGCAAGATCACCGATGAAGAGATTCTAGAAGGAACCTGGCAAGATTATGCGCCGACTCTCGTGAAAGTCCCCCGACCCTCCGCCAAAGGGCTTCAGTTCATGATCGATAATCAGTTCAAAGACAAAAAACCCATGCCGAAACCAGAACAATTTGTAGATACCTCTATTGTAGACCAGTTGGAAAAAAACGGCTTCATAGACTCGGTATACAGATAACATCCCAATAGCCGGAGTCCCTTTGCGCGAACGCGGCCCCTAATGCGCCGCTTTGTCTAAACGAAGGCGCGGCGCGCGTTCTGCGGGTGGCACATTCGACTTGACGGCAAGCTCCCTACGATCAGGCGGAGCGTCAAGCACCCCAGACGTCACGCGCCACATCGACGACCAGCTTCAATTTGGCAATTTGATCGTCGATCGTTAACTTATTGCCCAGTACGGTGCTGGAAAACCCACACTGGGGACTAATGCCCAACTGCTCCAGAGCCACAAACTTGCTCGCCTCCTCTATGCGGCGCTTGAGATCGTCCGCCTGCTCCAGCTCCGGCGTTTTGGACGTCACCAAGCCGAGGATAAGCTTCTTGTGTTTCGGCATGTAACGCAGAGGCGCGAAATTTCCCGCACGCGGCGTGTCGAACTCTAAAAAATAGCCATCCACCTTCAGTTCGTTGAAAAGCACCTCCGCGACGGGATCATAACCACCCTCCGCCACCCAGGCGCTGCGAAAATTGCCGCGGCACAGATGGGTACAGACGACCATGTCGGCAGGGCGATCTTTAATGCAGTCGTTGATGAGATTGGCGTAAAGGGCAGGCAACCCGTCCGGATCCTCGCGGATTTTCCTGACGCCTTCACGCATCTTGGGATCGCACAAATAAGCGAAGTTTACATCATCGATCTCTAGGTAGGTACAACCCGCTTCAGCAAGTTGGGCGATCTCTTCACGGTAGACGCGCGCGAGATCGGTGAAAAAATCGGCCATATCCGGATAAGCGCCCTGATCGACGCCCGCTCGTCCCGTGCGAAAATGCACCAGGGATGGTGAAGGAATGCACTGTTTGGGCGTATGTTTTGTTACCGAAGCTAAGAACTTGAAGTTCTCCGTTTCAATCCCGTGCGGATGACGCAATTTTCCAGTCACCACAAATTGAGTCGGCGAACGTTGCACGTCCGCATCAGGGTTCTGAAAATGCCGTGCGGACTGGGGCAACAATCCTTCGACCACCTGGACGCCTTCGATCTGGCTCAGAAAATCCGCGTGCCAGAGCGTACGGCGAAACTCGCCATCAGTGATACCCTGCATGCCGACGTCTTCCTGCATTCTTACGGCGTCGCGAATGCATCGATCCTCTATCTCTCGAAGCTGCGCGAGGCTCATTTCGCCGCGCTGGTACTTCTCGCGCGCCTGGCGCAGTTCCGGCGGCCGCAATAGACTGCCGACATGGTTGGCCCGAAAAGGTGGTCTTTCTTTTACAGCCATCTTTCAATCCTCCTGCCGCTTGCGCGTAGCTTTAGCATTCTTAAATCCCGCGCAATACGCGTTAGCGGAGTGCGCGCCAGCCGCTTCGGCCGCTCCCCCGCGGCGTTTTAAACATGCGCCTACTATGATGTGGAGCTCAGAGATCTTAACTATACGCTACAAAGGCGCCCGGTCTTGTTGGGGGGACTTCCGGCGGCGCGTTTGAATCTACTTGGAAGCGGTTCCAGCTACGCCTTTACTTGGCAGCGCCGGCCACTCGCGCAACAAACGACCGTAACCCTGAACTGAATATGACATGCCGAGCTTGGAACACAGGTACCACAGCATCGCCGGGTTGCTCGCTATTACGGTTTTTTTGAGCTCGGACTCGATCCGTTCCAAACACTTGACGGGATCGAGCACTGCGCCTTGAAAATAAATCGCATCCACGTCACCGACGACGCCCAAATGCTTCTTCGCCAGATCGAAAACTTCATCCGGAGTCATGCGTTTAGGAACGGCGAGTTCCTCAAACGAGTGCGGCGCGATAGCGGTCACGCGCGCTCTGTTTAGATGGTCGGTGATCAAGTCATTCAGCCGCCTATCAAATGGCGTGAGGAGCAGGACGCGAGCTGCGGCGTAGGCGCGGAGCGCGTTAACAGAAGCATGGAGCGCTGTTGTAAATGGAACGGAGAGCGCGATCTTGAGATCGTCATAGAGCCCCGGATTGAGAACTTCCGTTGGAGCAGCTGTCAGAATGACGCCATCCCACCTACGCTCCGCAGCCAGTTCTTTGAGCCGACTTAAAAGGAGTGCCTTCTTATCGGCGATTTCGTAGAGCGAGGTGCCGTAGAGCTCGAGGCCTTGAAAGTCCAGCTCAACCTGCTTCGGAATGAGCGGCAGGAAGCTTTGGTAATGCGGCATGGTGCCGGCGCCGCCGCTTACGAAACCAATGCGCGATTTAACCGTTGACTGAGTCATAAGCGGCACCTCCAGCGCGAGATTTCACTTCAGCGTGGCCCGGAGGCCAAAATGGCCGCAGCGGGCGACTTCCACCTGTCCTATT
>DATACQ010000698.1:0-3685 GCA_036258955.1 Binatia bacterium | reverse complement strand
CAACTGGTGTGAGTTTCCTGCACAGTTAGCGACTCTCTGGGAATTACCAAAGCTAAATGCCTCCTTGTTCCCTTTGTTTTTCACGGAGTTCGCTCGTGGCATTTAGCTTTGGTAATTCCCAGAGAGTCGCTAACTGTGCAGGAAACTCACACCAGTTGGAGGCGGGTGGCGGCGGGTGCCGAAATTTTTACACGACCTCACAGCAGACGGGAGCTTTGCTGGGTTTCTTCGAGGAACTTGGATCGTGGAGGAAGTTTGGTGTGCATTTTGTTTACGTACTTCAACTCCACAATCCCACTGTAAGCGATTCAGAAATTCCCTCGCGAAGCAGACCTTAGCGACGTCACCACGTTATTTCGCTTGTCGCACTACGAGCATTCACTGGTGGCAAGGAATTCGCAGTGGCTGCTCCTCCAGTTGGGGTTGCCGGTGCATGCATTAACTCGCACTTCAAATTCCAGCTCGCACTCACAATGGCGTATGCGAGCTACCAATCCTTTTCAGATGCTTGTCCTTCGATGAAGCCAGCCGGCGGGTGGCATTGAGTTATGGAGTTAGAAATTATTGAATTAAGATGTTAGTCGTTCAGGACGATGCTTCAAACGCGATCGGTCCCTAGGTTTACTGAAATCAAGCATCCGAACACGACCTGGGCTCGTTCGTGAGGCAAGAGCAACAATCGTGCTCGCGAAACTTGCAAATCCGTTAGATTAGACCGCCAGGAGATAAAATGATGAAATATACAAAACTTGTTGGCGCCATGCCTTTACTATTATCGCTAGCGATTCTCGGCTTGAACCTTCCTCATGCCGCGGAAGCGCAGACGCAAAGGAAACCTTCGGGATTTTCAGCGTTGCCGGACTTCGTGCAGTTGGCCGAGAAGCTCGCCCCTGTGGTGGTCAACGTCTCTACAACGCAAGCCGTCAAGCGCCCGCAGCCTTCGCCACAGCAGCCTTCGCCACAGCAGCCTTTCGGCCGGCAACAGCCGGGCCCCGATCCGTTCGGCGGGGAAGATCCATTCAGCGACTTCTGGCGTCGCTTTTTTGGCGATCAGTTCGGCGTGCCAGGTGGCCCTGGAGGGCCGCCTCGAAGAGGTCTCGGCTCCGGCTTTATTATCGACGCCAAAGGATTGATCCTGACGAACAACCATGTTGTCGAAGACGCAGAGAAGATTACCGTTAAACTTTCCGACGATAGAGAGTTTAGCGCAAAAGTCGTCGGCCGCGATCCGAAAACCGATATTGCCGTTATACAAATTACGGACGGGAAAGGAAGTTTTCCGGTTGCGCCGTTGGGCGACTCGAGCAGTCTCAAAGTTGGCGAATGGGTAGTCGCAATGGGCAGCCCTTTTGGCCTCGACAACACGCTGACCGCCGGGGTTGTAAGCGCTAAAGACAGACAAATCGGTGCGGGGAATTATGACAGTTTTATTCAGACCGATGCGTCGATTAATCCGGGAAATTCAGGCGGCCCGCTCGTCAACTTGCGCGGCGAAGTGGTTGGTATCAACACAGCGATCTTCAGTCGTTCGGGGGGCAATCTTGGGATTGGCTTTGCGATTCCAATCGACTTGGCAAAGGAGATTTTGCCGCAGCTGATTAAGACGGGAAAAGTTACTCGGGGTTGGCTGGGAGTTAGCATACAAAGAGTTACGCCAGAGTTAGCGGAGTCCCTCGGATTAGAGAAGAGCCGCGGTGCTCTCGTGGCCAGCGTGTCTGACGGAAGCCCCGCAGCTCAGGCGGGCATTAAGGCGGGCGACGTTATCGTCGAATACAATGGCAAGCCGATTGAAGAATCGAGTCAACTGCCTATTATAGTGGCGCGAACTGAAGTCGGGCAAAGCGTTAAGGCGACTGTGATTCGAGATAAGAAACGGATTCCGGTCACCATAAAAGTGGGAGAATTGAAAGAAGAAGAAGTCGTTGCTTCGGCACCGCAAACCGGCAAGCTCGGGCTCATGGTGCAAAACGTCACGCCTGAAGTCGCGGAAAGCCTCGGCCTGAACCGCAGTAGCGGCGTGGTGATCACTTCGGTGCAGCCCCAAAGCGCTGCCGCCGAGGCTGGACTGCGGCGCGGGGATGTGGTTCTTGAAGTCAACCGGAAGACGATCGCAAATACTTCTGAGTTCCAAACAGTCGTCGATCAATTGAAGCCCGGTGAGAACGTCCTATTCTTAATATCCCGCGGAGGCAACAACCTTTTTCTAGCGTTAAAGTCTCCGGGAAGTCAGGGCTGATCACCAGCCCGAAGCGTTCTAACCAGAGCTCCGATAGTGAGCGTCTAAAGGCCTGCTTGCCTTTTGACGCTCACTCGCCAGCCACGGCTCAACATATCTCAACGGGCCGCATCTCAGCCCTCCGGGACGGTTTCCGGTGTAGAGTATAGTACTCCTGAGCTGGCTCTGTTCGGCGGAAATTTCTAGGTGATTTTTTCCGCCCTCGATATCGAGATAACCGAATGGAAGCGAGTTTTACAGGCTGCGTTGTTTCACGGAGCGCGGATTTCGTCTCCTGGACAATATCGGATGATTTGGCTCGTCTGGTCTCTGGTTGCATTCAGCCTTCTGCTGAATCTCGCCTCGTTCATCTGGTACCTCTATGATCTCGTCTGGTGGTACGACAAGGCTGTCCATATATTCACCGCGTTCGCATTCACACTTCCTCTGCCGCTGCTCTTGTATAATCGTGCGCTAAAAGGCGTTCACCAGCACCGGTTTTTGCTGGTGATCATAGTCACGTGTCTAGGGCTTGCGTTGGGCACCGTGTGGGAAATCGTAGAGTGGGGAGCCAGTCAAGTTTGGGGAGATCCCAACCTGAGAGAGGGAAGGCTCGATGTAATTACGGATCTGATCGTCGATGGCATTGGCGCAGTCTTAGGCGCACTGGGCGGGAATCACTGTTTTGCAGCGATCTCAGTTGTGATCACACCAATGTTGCTGATTGGACAAATAACTTCAAGAAGCCGGCGGCGCGAACCTTTATGAGGTAGATATGGTAGTGTGAAGCGGGGTGGCGCCGCTTCACACTATCTGATTCGGCTCAATCGAGCATTGCGACGATTGGACGTTACCTACAGTGGGCGGCGTTCTCCACTCCAAGCGCGTTCGTGGTTTTTTTGTCGAGCGCCCGGTCGCCTGAAGCCCCTTCGATTGCTGGAAATTTTTGACAGCAGGTTGTGTATTTGGCCCCCACATTCCATCCACGTGTCCCGCATAAAGCCCAAATCATTGAGCTTTTGCTGAACCTGCCGCAGTTCGCTCTGGCTCATTGAGACAGCGTCGGAAGCCGTTTGGGTTTGCGCGCTCGCGCCTCGGTCAGATCGAGACTGCTGATCGCCGGCAGGTTGCGGGCTGGTGATATTTTGTTCCGACTGTACGTTGCCCGCCGCCATAGCCCGGTTCTCTTGGGGTTGCTGCGATTGAGATCGAGCCGCTGGGCGGTCGTCCTCACGGCGAAATCGTTCGTTTTCTCTGCGCAAGCGCTCGATCTCCTTATCTTGCTCATCTATCCTCGATCGCATGCTCTCTTCTCGGCTCGCGAGCTGATCACCAACGTAATACCCCGCCACTGCCCCTAACGGAATACCGAAGAGACCGCCAGCAACAGCGCTTCCTGCCATACTGCCGATTATCGCTCCGCTGGCGCCGCCGGCCAATCCACCCACGGCGGCCGTTTGCTCACGTTCG
>DATACQ010000697.1:0-3481 GCA_036258955.1 Binatia bacterium | reverse complement strand
GTCATTCATAATCTTTCTTCCTTAAACTCGCGCCAAATTTCTCGATCACTTTCGCCTTCAGCTCGGCGCTCGCTCCAGAAACCTTGGGGAAATCCCTGATCCATTCATAGGGCTTGCATGCATCGATAATACCGCGCGACTGAAAACCACGCTCACCGGGTGGAATGATCGGATCGATGGGATTACTCCAACACCTGCGCAAAACGTCGATGTCTTTCGCCGGGTCGGTTCTAGTGCAGAGCGCCCATAGAATCTCATTGCTATCCCAAATGTCGACGTCATCATCGACTACCATCACATAACGGGTCAACAAAGCTGCGGCGCGGCATTGTGATGCGACGAGCGCCGCTTGACGGGCGTGTCCGGGGTAACGCTGTTTAATCGCGACCACAACGAACATGCGCGTTTGATAGTAGGCAACGCCGGCGACATCGGGAACCCCGGCTTTTTCCAAGTAGTTCCAGATGTAAGCCGCGCGAATGAGATTATTTTCCGCGCCCGGTGCGGGCTTGAACGGCGGCGCCCCTGTGATGATCGGATCGTCTCGGTACATAAGCCGCTTGACTTTGAGCATTGGCTCGGAACGAAGCCCACCGGCATAGTATCCTGTAAACTCACCAAACGGACCTTCTGCCACTTGCGTACCCGGAACCACTTCTCCCTCGATGGCGACCTCGCAATCGGCCGGAATTGGTAGCCCGGTATGCTCCCCAAGAATCACGTCATAACCGGCGCCGCGCACGCCGCCCGCATAGTCGTATTCGGATTGGCCCGCGGGAATTTCCATCTGGGCGAAGAACCACAACAGCGGATCCGGTCCGAAGCTTATAGCAACCGGAAATGGACGGCCCCGATCGAAATATTTCTGTCGGTGTATGTGCCCGTGGTGCCCGGGTGAAATGTAGAGTGCTAACGTGTCGCGGTCGTGCACCATGACACGGTAGCAGCCGATGTTGACCCAACCCTCATCGAGATCACGGCTGATGGTGGCGTCGAGAGATCCGATGTAGCGTCCGCCATCCCCTTCGTGCCACCAGGGCACGGGCAGCGACAAAAGATCGATATCTTCTCCTTCGAATACATTTTCCAACACCGGCCCCGAACTCACCGCGCGCGGGGGAATGAGCACGGGACGGTCGAGACGTTTTTTCCAAGCGTTCATGAACTGATCTCGGCTGTAATCGAGGGGCAAGTGGTTGGTCAGGCACTGGCGCTTTAATGTCGGGTTGTGAATGCCTGTTAAAACTCGCCGACCCGCGGGATAGTCCCTGATCTTGTCGAACAACACTGCTGGCGGACGCACAGATTGTGCGGCGATCTCGGCAACCGCGCCGATTTCCTGGTTCCAGTGCGCACCCTCAACGACTCGGAGCTCCCCGAAGGAGTTCACCCCCTCAACCCAACCCCGCAAATCACGGTAATGCATTATCCCTCCACGTCTTGCGGCCGATATTAAAACGGAGCGCCGACAGGTACAAGCAGCCGCCACCGGACGGGGGCCAGGAGCCGCGCCGTAGTACAGGTTTGGAAAAACCTGCATTGGCGATGAAAAAAATTGTTATCAGCCGTCAAAATAGCCGTGTAACGGCAACATCACCCAGCAACGATGACTAGCCGCGCTGTACTTTGCTCGTAAGTTCCAAACCCGAGTACTGGCATCGGCGTTGCGTTGCATAGAGATCGCATGAAAATCTGCCGGTTTGAGATCACTTTCCCGCGTGTTTTTACGAGCTTGCGGTCGCAGCTCATCGCGTTGATTCTAATGGCGGTGATCCCAAGTTTTGGCGTGATTCTTTATAGCGCGACTCAACATCGCGAACTAACCGCCGGGCAAGCACAGAGAAACACTCTAGCGGCCGCGCGGGCCATTGCTGCGGAGCAGGAAAGATTTCTGGAAAACGCCCATCAATTCCTCGTGATGCTTGCTCGCGTCCCGCAGATTCGCGACACAAGCAAGACCGCTTGCGGCAAATTTCTCGCCGGCCTTCTCGAGCCCATCTACGCTGACCTAGCGCTGGCCGATGTGGAGGGAAACCTTCTTTGTAGCGCCTTACCACCGGGAAAATCGCTGGTCACCGCCAGAGGCGCGCACCACACCCGTGCCGTGCAGAGCCATGAGTTTTCCGTCGGGCATATCCGAACCGATCTATCCACCGGCAAAACGTTAGCCGATTTGGCTTTTCCGCTCGCCGGATCGGCCGAAGCGCTGCGCGGCGTGGTCGTCGCTGCCCTTGATTTATCCTGGGTTACGAGAATCACCGCGCAAAACCATCTCTACGCAGGAGCGACGTTCACCCTCGTAGACTCCCGCGGCACTGTTCTGCTTCGTTATCCGCAAAGCCCCGGTTGGGAGGGCAGACCGATCTTCAAAGCTCTCTCGACTCGCGGCCTGGAATCCCAAGACGTGGAAAAAGCCCTGGAATCAGAGGGCGCCGATGGCATTGCTCGCGTGTTTGCGTTCAGCCGCTTGAAAAGCCCCGTCGGCGGTCAGGCGGCTTATGCCGCCGTCGATATACCCGCCAGACTTGCTTTTGCTGACGCGAATCGCATTCTTCTTTACGATGTGATTATCCTTGCAGTTTTGGCCGGCGTGGTTCTGAGCGCCGCCTGGTTCGCGACCGATGTGTTCGTGCTGCGTCGCATTCACGACATCGTTGCCGCTACCAAACAGGTGGCGGCCGGAACCCTCAGCGCTCGCACCAAAATGCCTTACGGCAATGGTGAACTTGGCCAAATGGCGCGCACTTTCGACGAGCTCGCCGAGACGCTGGAAAAACGTGAAGCCGAAGTTCATGCTTCCGCCAAAAAAATTCATCAGCAGCGGCAGCAGCAAAGTGCTCTGTACGATCTAAATCTCGCCATTACATCTACTCTCGACCTCGATAGCGTCCTGCGCATCCTATTGGAGGAGATCGCAGCGCTGTTTCCGTCCTCGGGTGCCACGGTGGAGTGGATAAATCGCGGCAGCGGGACTCTAGAAACCATCGCACAGCACAATATCAGCCAGGTACTTGACGATCCAAGTGATGCGCCCAAGGAGATGCACCTGCCCTCCCTCGTACTCGCTCGCCAAGCTCCGATCGCGATATCCAACACGCACACCGATCCACGCACCGGCAATCCAGAATTTTTCCGTATTCATCAATTCATCTCGTATTTGGGCGTGCCGATGATCGCCAAAGAAGAAACTTTGGGGGTTCTTTCCATCTACATGCGGCATCAGCGCGGCTTTAGCTCCGAAGAAGAACTCGAATTTCTGACCGCGCTCGTTAACCAGGCGGCCATGGCCATCTATAACTCGAGGCTTTTCGAGCAGACACGTAACCAAGCTGTCGAGCTGGAGAGATCTAACAAGATCAAGGACGAATTCTTAGGTGTTATGTCCCACGAGCTCCGGACGCCGCTCAACATCATTATGAACTATGCCGAAGCGCTGCAAATGGGAACTTTCGGCCATATCACCACGGAACAAGAGAAAGGT
>DATACQ010000696.1:0-10201 GCA_036258955.1 Binatia bacterium | reverse complement strand
AGGGCAGGCGATTCGGACTTTCACCCGGGCGCTAAGCGGATGGACGGCGGAGAATCTGTCGGTCCTCGACGTGCTCGTGATTTGCGAGCAACCACGGAAGATTGGCTCAAGCCGCGTGACGACCAGGGCCTAACATTCAGGCGCGCCTTGAGCCAATCTTCCGTGGCTTGCTCGCAAATCCCGAGCACGTCGAGGACCGACAGATTCTCCGCCGTCCATCCGCTTAGCGCCCGGGTGAAAGTCCGAATCGCCTGCCCTTCGGGCGAGTGGTGCCCCTTGAGCTTTTCTTTCTCGGTTAGGTTAGCAAAGGTTTCCCGTGCATCCAGTGCCATGCTACGCTCCTCGCTGCTTAATTGATAGCATCAGCCTATTTATAACATCCGCGCGTTTTCGCTTGTACTGCTCAAGAGAGTCGACACGCAGGACTCGAAACTCTAAACCTTTTGTGATTAGATCGCGGCAACTGTCATCCGGAGGTGGACCATGGAACCACTGCCCAAGGGGGCCAACTTTCAACGCGCCTTGATGCTCTGGGAGATCGGCTTGCACATCGCCGGTAATCCTTTAACTCCTTACTACGGGCCCCGCGATATGTGTATTTCCGTGGGAAGCGGATCCAACGAGACGTTTAAACCATGGCTGCGCATGTCCACGGGCTCACCGATCCTCGCCCATGCGGTCTGCCGCAACGAGTTGGAGGCGGCGATAATCAATCCTTCGGGGTTGTTGACTCAGGCGTACCGCGGCACCGGTTTGTTCTCCCAGCCGCTACCTGTGAGAATTATTGCCACTTATCCCTCGCTTGACCACTTCGTCTTTATGATTCATCCGCGCACCGGACTCAAATCGCTGGCCGAAATTCGCGAAAAAAAATATCCGCTACGGCTCTCGATCCGCGAAGATGCGACGCACTCTACCCGCGTGCTCGTCGATCAAACGCTGGATGCCTATGGAATGTCATTGAAAGAGATCGAATCCTGGGGCGGTAGCCTGCAACTGAACGGCGGACCCGGTGACGCCCGGCGCATGAAAGCGATTGCCGATGGCACTGTCGACGCGGTGTTCGATGAGGGTTTGGTTCTCTGGTTCAATGAAGCCCTTGATGCCGGAATGCAGCCGGTGACTTTGGATGACGCGGCATTCAAATACTTAACTGGTCTCGGTTGGCGCAAGTACACCATCAAACCGGGCCGTTATCGCAGTCTCAAGCAAGAGCACACCTGCATAGACTACAGTGGCTGGCCGCTTTATACCCGTGCATCGTTGCCGGAAGACGATGCTTATAAGATCTGCGATGCCATCGCCGCGCGGAAAGATTTGATCTACTGGGAAGACTCTTACACCGGCGTCGGCCAGTTGGGTGAAGAGAGCGATGCCACGCCCCGCGACGTACCGCTTCATCCCGGCGCTGTTAAGTGGTACCGCGAACACGGTTTTAAGGTGTAGAGTGCTTTCTTTCTCCGGTATGTGTTAGCGATTCACGCCTCAGCAACAGTAACTGACTTCTCGCCAATCGTGCCCTCTTGCTCGGGCGGTATCTGTGTTACTTGCGAGACAAGGGTGATTGCTGATGTCGTAGAGTTGAAACGCTCCGCCGGCGTCCTTTCCCTTGCGTCGGGATGATTGTCAGCATCGGCTGGGAAGAGCCGTCCAACAAGCAAGATGGTTCAAGTTTTGCTGGATTATTATAGAGGAGGAGTTTCACCCTACTGACAACCCGGAGAAAGGAGCATCGCCAATGGCAGAAGAACACGAAGCGCAACAACCTTATAAGTGTGCAGTCTGCGGCTCCAAATTCGACTCGCAACAACAACTCCAGGAGCATCTAAAGAGCTGCACGAAAAACAAGTGACGGTGCGCGGGAGCGAGCTGGCAGAAGGCGCCGTCTTTTTCCAGCTCGCTCGGGTGTAGTTGCTACTGAAGGTTTGTAGTTGCTACTGAATGTGTGTAGAAGGCGGCTCCACTCGAGTGCCCGGGCGAGACAGATATCGCGGGCAGTCAGTGGAAAACAGGCTTGAGAAAGTATTCCCGCCATCTAGTCCGCTGCTGCTTGCCAGCCCAGCAAAGCCCTATGCTGTCTGGGCAAGCCTCTGACGATCGTGAGGCAAATTCAGCTGATCTAAGTTCGGCCCTAGAGGCACAATACCCGTAGGATTAACGTTTAGCTGTCCGTAATAGCCCGCTTTAATCTCCTGCAAGTCAACCGTTTCCTTGATCCCGGGCCATTGATAGAGCTCACGCAGATAGTTGGCTAAATTTGGATAATCCTGGATGCGCCGGAGATTGCATTTGAAGTGGCTATAGTAAACCAAATCGAACCTGAGCAATGTTGGGAACGCGCGCCAGTCCGCCTCCGTAATGCGATTACCGCACAAGTAACGGGACCCGACAAGTAACTCTTCCAAATTGTCCAGGCAGTAAAACACTTTGCGCGCCGCATCCTCGTACGCTTCCTGCGAGCGCGCGAAACCCGCGCGGTATACGCCATTGTTCAAATGACTATAGACGAACTCATTGATGCGATCGATTTCGGGGCGGAGATCTTCCGGGTAAAAGTCATAGCGTGCGTCCGTGTGAGCGCCGAACGCTGAATTGAACATTCGAATGATCTCCGATGATTCATTGTTTACGATGGTTCGCCGTTCGCGATCCCATAATGTTGGTACTGTGACTTTGCCGGTATAGTGCGGGTCCGCGGTCGCGTAAACTTGATGCAGACGAAAGTTGCCATCGCTGCTCAAGCAGAAATCATCGATGGCTTCCGAGTAAGTCCAACCTTCCAGCTTCGGGCGGTCCGAGCTGGACATTGAGATGATGCCTTCGAGCTTCTTGAGCTTGCGCATAATTATGGTTCGGTGCGCCCAAGGACACGAAGGCGCAACGAACAGATGATAGCGGCCCGGTTCCGCTTTGTAGCCGGCTTCACCCGAGGGACCGGCGCTGCCGTCGGCGGTAATCCAGCTGCGGAATTGCGAATCCGCCCGCACAAAATGGCCGCGCGCATCCGCGGGAATGCGGTCGTCGTTGGTCCATTTGCCGTCAATCATATAGCCCATCGCCGTTCTCCCTTCGGCCGCAAACGCTTAATACCATGATAATCGCGCCCAAGGGTCGTGGGCATCGAGCGCAGGCCATTGATTTGGTTCATGCATACTGTAAGTCTTATATATCGGTAACGTGCTCCATGAAAACTCACGCTTTTATCATTCTGACCTTCGTTGCCCTCAGTGCAAGCCTTGCACCAAGACAATCTTGGCCGGCGGCCGATCAGCTGGAAGAATTTCATCAGGAGCAAAGCGATGATCGGCGAAAACGGCAACTGGAAGAGCTCAAGCGCCAGGAACAACTGCAAAAACTCAAACGCGATCAGCAGATCCAGCAGTACCAAAGCGAATTGGACGAGCTTAAGCAGTCCAAAAGTGATGATCCAACGATACAGCAGCGGTCCTACGAATTGCAGGGGCGTTTGGATCAGCTAAGAAATCAGCAGCAACTCGAAAGGGTGCAGCGGGACCTTGAACTCAATCGCATCCAGCGCGAGCAAAATGCGTTTCGCCAGCAGGAACAGATAAGAGAGCTGCAGCGCCAGCAACAGATGGAATTCTTACGCGACCAGTCTCGCCAACTCCAGCCTGATCTGCAACCGAGAAGATAAATTCGCGGTTCAAGACGCTCAATCCGTTCAAGCGCTACGCTCCGTTCAAACCGTTATACAGATTAGACGTTGAATCGTTTTGAACGGCTTGAACGATTTGAGGATTGAACGCCTTGAACGAGCTCCCCTAAGGCAAGTTCGTCTCACCCATCAGATAGCGGTCGCACTCCCGCGCCGCACCGCGCCCTTCATTGATGGCCCAAACGACCAGGCTTTGTCCTCGCCGGCAGTCGCCCGCGGCGAAGACGCCGGGCACGTTGGTATTGAATTTCCCGTACTCGGCTTTGGCGTTGGTCCGCGGGTCCTGTTCGATGCCCAATTGCTTGGGCAGCACGTCCTCCGGGCCGAGAAACCCCATGGCCAGGAGCACTAGGTCGGCTTTCAATACTTTCTCGCTGCCGGGCACCCGCTTGGGACTGAACGCGCCCTGCTCGTTCTTGGTCCACTCCACGTCATACACGTGCATTTCTTTGACATTGCCGTATTCGTCACCGACGAACTTTTCACCGGTCGTAAGATACACACGCGGATCGGCTCCGAAGCGCGCTGCCGCCTCTTCCTGACCGTAGTCGAGTTTGTAAACCTTGGGCCACTCAGGCCACGGGTTATCGGCTTGTCGCGTGTCCGGGGGTCGAGGGAGAATCTCCAGCTGGGTTAAACTCCTACATCCATGGCGCATCGCTGTTCCGACGCAGTCCGTGCCGGTGTCGCCGCCACCCACAACGATGACGTGCTTGTTTCTGGCGGAGATGTAAGCGCCATCCTTGTGGCCAGAGTCCAACAAGCTCTTGGTGTTCGCATGTAGGAATTCCATGGCCAGATCGATGCCCTTGAGCTCGCGGCCGGGAATCGGCAGGTCGCGCGCTTTGGTGGCGCCGATACAGAGCACCACTGCATCGAATTGTTCCTTCAGCTTCGATCCTGAAACATCCACTCCGACATGCGCGTTGGTAACAAACTCAATACCCTCGGCGGCCATCAGATCCACTCGCCGCTGAACGATGCTTTTGTCGAGCTTCATGTTGGGAATGCCATACATCAGGAGGCCGCCAATGCGGTCAGCGCGTTCATAAACCGTAACGAGATGGCCCGCTCGGTTCAGTTGCGCCGCGCAGGCGAGGCCGGAAGGTCCCGAGCCGATGACAGCGACTCTTTTGCCGGTTCGCTTCTCCGGCGCTTCAGCCGATACCCAACCGTGGGCGAATCCGTTGTCGATGATCGAGCACTCGATGGTCTTGATGGTGACCGGCGCTTCAGTGAGACCGAGCACACACGAGCCTTCGCAGGGCGCTGGACACACCCGCCCGGTAAACTCGGGGAAATTGTTGGTCTTGTGCAAGCGTTCGAGCGCCTCTTTCCAAAGCCCGCGGTAAACCAAATCGTTCCATTCCGGAATCAAATTATTGACCGGACAACCCGAGGCCATGCCGCTAATTAGCTGCCCGGTGTGGCAAAACGGAATCCCGCAATCCATGCAGCGCGCGCCTTGCTGACGTAGTTTTTCTTCCGCGAAGTGTTCGTGAAACTCTTGCCAATCTTTGACCCGCTCCAATGGAGAGCGGTCTCTAGGCAGCTCGCGCGGATATTCCATGAAGCCGGTTGGTTTACCCATTGATCCCTTTTCTCCAGAAAAATCTTAGGAGACTTGCGACCCGACTCGCAATCCAGGTTGTCAGTTCTAGCGTGGAGTTTTAGTCGGGCCCGTAGAAGCGAAAACTAAGACTTATGACTCGAATTCAAAACTCTCGAATCGCGTCATGCCGCAGGTTAATTGCCGCTCACCCGAGAAGCGTCATTTTTGTTCGCTTCGAAAGCCGCCATCATCGCTTCATCTCCGACCAAACCTTCGGCCTCGGCGTGTTGCAGCGCTTCGAGAACTCTGCGGTAATCTCGCGGCATCACCTTGAAAAACTTGGGCGCGTTCTCCTCCCAAAGCGCGAGAATTTGCCATGCGCGCGCGCTGCGGGTGTAAAAGGCATGGCGCTTCAGGAGTTCCTCGACCTCTAGCGTGTCGCTCGTGTCGAGTTTTTCTAAGGAAACAGTTTCCGGATTGCACCGGTTTCTAAAGCCGCCATCCTCGTCGAGAACATAGGCGACACCCCCGGACATGCCGGCGGCAAAGTTGCGCCCGGTCTTGCCGATCACGACCACTCTGCCGCCCGTCATGTATTCGCAGCCATGATCGCCAACGCCTTCGACCACCGCGCGCACCCCGCTGTTGCGCACCGCAAAACGTTCACCGGCCATGCCGCGGAGATAAGCCTCGCCGCTGGTGGCGCCGTAAAATGCGACGTTGCCGACGATGATGTTCTCCTCGGGCGCGAAAGTAGAACCGTCCGGCGGGTAGAGGATCAACTTGCCGCCCGAAAGGCCTTTGCCGAAATAATCATTGGCGTCGCCCTCAAGCTCGAGAGTCATGCCGGGCGGCACGAAAGCGCCAAAGCTTTGGCCCGCTGAACCCTGAAAATGAAAATGGATTGTGTCTTCAGGCAATCCTTGCGGACCGTACTTACGGGTTACTTCGCTGCCCAGGATGGTTCCGACCACTCGGTTGGTGTTGCGGATATCCAGCGACGCCTTGACTTTCTCGCCGCGTTCCAGAGCGGGTGCCGCGAGGTCCAGCAGCACCTGGTTGTCCAAAGCATTCTCAAGACCGTGATTCTGCGGGATTTGGCAGTAACGCCCCACATCGGGAGTTACCGGGGGCTGGTAAAGAATCGCCGCATACTCCAATCCACGCGCCTTCCAATGCTCCACCGCCCGGCGCACTTCGAGCCTGTCCGCGCGTCCAACCATTTCATTGACGGTCCGGAAGCCCAAGTTGGCCATATGCTCGCGCATCTCCTGCGCGATGAAGCGCATAAAATTAACCACATGGGCCGGGTCACCCGCGAACATTTTGCGCAGCTCGGGGTTTTGCGTTGCGACACCAACGGGGCAAGTGTCGAGATGGCAAACGCGCATCATAATGCAGCCGAGCGCCACTAACGCCGTTGTGGCGAAGCCGAACTCTTCCGCGCCGAGCATTGCCGCCACAACGACGTCACGGCCGGTTTTCAGCTGGCCATCGGTTTCAACTGCGATACGGCTGCGCAGGTTGTTGAGTAATAGCGTTTGGTGCGTCTCTGCCAGGCCCAGCTCCCATGGCAGTCCCGCGTGTTTTATGCTGGTTTGCGGCGAAGCGCCGGTGCCGCCATCGTGGCCGCTGATCAGCACCACATCGGCGTGACCTTTAGCCACACCCGCGGCAATCGTGCCGACCCCAATCTCGGACACCAGCTTTACGCTAATGCGCGCGTGATGATTCGCATTCTTGAGATCGTGAATCAGTTGCGCCAAGTCTTCGATGGAGTAGATGTCGTGATGCGGCGGCGGAGAGATAAGTCCGACCCCCGGCGTCGAATGGCGAACCTTGGCGATCCACGGATACACTTTGCGGCCCGGCAACTCGCCGCCCTCGCCGGGTTTCGCGCCTTGCGCCATTTTGATCTGCAGTTCCTTTGCCTGAGTAAGATAGTAGCTGGTCACGCCGAACCGGCCAGAGGCGACTTGTTTAATCGCGCTGTTCTTGGAATCTCCGTTGGCTTCGAGCGTGTAACGACTCGGGTCCTCACCACCCTCGCCGGTATTGCTTTTGCCGCCGAGACGATTCATTGCGATGGCCAGAGCCTCGTGAGCTTCTTTGCTGATGGATCCATAGGACATTGCCCCGGTCTTGAAGCGTTGCACGATCGCCTCCACCGGTTCCACTTCGTCGAGTGGAATGGGCGCGGGCGCACATTTGAGTTCCATCAAGCCGCGTAGCGTAGCGATGCGCTCCGACTGGTCGTCAACGAGCCGGGTATACTCTTTGAAGGTTTTGTAATCGTTGGCGCGGCAAGCTTTCTGCAATAAGTGAATCGTTCGCGGATTAAACAGATGGAGCTCGCCGTGAGTACGGTACTGATACTGGCCGTAAACTTCCAAACTGTGACCGTTTAACGGGTAGAGGGGAAAGGCCCTCGCGTGCTGCTGTTGCGCTTCCCGCGCAATCTCCTCAAGGCCGATGCCTCCGACCCGTGACGGTGTCCACGTGAAGTATCGATCCACTAATTCCTGGCCCAATCCCACAGCTTCAAAGATTTGCGCGCCGCAATACGACTTGATCGTCGAGATGCCCATTTTCGCCATCACCTTCACCACGCCCTTGTAAACGGCTCTATCGTAACCTTTGACGGCATCGTGGTAGGTGATGTTGGGCAACATCCCTTCGTGAATCATATCGTTGAGACAATCGTAAACCAGATAAGGATTCACTGCTTGGGCGCCATAGCCGAGCAATAAACAGAAATGATGCACTTCGCGCGGCTCTCCAGACTCGAGCACCAGACCTATCCGGGTGCGGGTGCCGTTGCGGATCAAATGGTGGTGCAAGCCGGAGGTGGCCAGCAGCGCCGGGATAGGCGCGTGAAACTGATCAACACCCTTATCCGAGAGAATCAGAATGGTGGCGCCGGTCGCGATCGCTCGGTCGGCGCCCTGGAACAATTCCTCCAACGCGTTTTCCAAGCCTGCTTTGCCCTGATTAGGATTGAACAACATCGGCAACGTAACCACTTTGATGCCCGGCATCTCCGTGCGCCGCAACTTCTCGATGTCGGAATTTTTCAGGATCGGCTCCGGTAGCCGGAGCATCCGGCAGTTTTCCGGCTGCGGATCCAGCAGATTTCCTTCCGAACCGAGCGTCAACGTCGTGGACGTAATCAGCTCTTCACGAATCGGATCGATGGGCGGATTCGTCACCTGGGCAAAAAGCTGTTTGAAGTAATTGTAAAGCAGTTGCGGTTTGTCCGATAAAACCGCGAGCGGTGTATCGGTACCCATCGAGCCGACGGGCTGAATGGCATTGAGCGCCATGGGGGCGATGTTGATGCGCAGGTCCTCGATGTTATAACCAAAGGCTTGCAAGCGCCTGACCGTAGACTGATGGTTGTAAGCGGGCTCTTTCTCCTCAACGTCAGGCAAATTGTGAAAATGAACCTGGTTTCTCTTCAACCACTCCCCATACGGCCGCGCCGCCGCCATCTCCTCCTTGATTTCCTCATCGCTGATGATGCGGCCTTCACTGGTGTCCACGAGGAACATGCGTCCGGGTTGCAGACGTCTTTTTTCAAGCACGCGTTCCGGCGGGACGTCAAGAACCCCGACTTCCGATGCCATGATGACGAGATCGTCCTTGGTGACGTAGTAGCGCGACGGGCGCAGTCCATTGCGATCGAGCACCGCTCCAACCACTGTGCCGTCGGTAAACGCGATCGAAGCCGGCCCGTCCCACGGTTCCATCAACGCGCTGTGATACTCGTAAAATGCCCTCTTCTTTTCATCCATGCTTTCGTGATTTTCCCAGGGCTCGGGAATCATCATCATTACGGCATGCGGTAACGAGCGCCCGCTCAGCGCGAGAAACTCCAGGCAGTTGTCGAACTTGGCCGAATCGCTGCCGTCCTCTTGGATAATGGGAAAAACATCTTTCAAGTTCTCGCCGAACAAATCAGAAGCAACCATTCCCTGGCGCGCGTGCATCCAGTTTTCGTTGCCGCGCAATGTATTGATCTCACCGTTATGGATGAGATAGCGGTACGGATGGGCCCTCCCCCAACTCGGAAAAGTGTTGGTGCTGAAGCGCGAATGAACAACCGCAATAGCGGTCTCCACGCCAGGACTATTGAGGTCCGGGTAAAAAGTCGAGAGCTGGCGCGGCGTCAACATCCCTTTATAGACGATGGTTCGATGAGACAGACTCGGAATGTAGAATCTACATTCCCAGCATGTCCCACCGCACCATCGTCTACAAAGGGATGCTGACGCCGCGCCAGCTATCGACTTTCTACCCAGACCTCAATGACCCGGCTGTTGAGACCGCCATCGCCGTTGTCCACTCGCGCTTCAGCACCAACACTTTTCCCAGCTGTGGCAGGGCCCATCCGTACCGCTATCTCATCCATAACGGCGAGATCAACACTCTACGCGGCAATGAAAACTGGATGCACGCGCGCCAGGGGATGATCGCTTCCGAGCTGTTCGGCGAGAGCGTGAAAAATATTTTTCCGATTATCCAGGAGGACGGCAGCGACTCAGCCAAGTTCGACAACTGCTTGGAGTTTCTCGCGCTGAGCGGCCGCTCGCTGCCGCACGCCGTGATGATGATGATTCCCGAGCCCTGGGAAAATCACGAGAGCATGGATGAAAAGAAAAGGGCCTTTTACGAGTATCACAGCTCGCTCATGGAACCCTGGGACGGGCCGGCTTCGATTGCTTTTACAGATGGCACGGTGGTCGGCGCGGTGCTCGACCGCAATGGGCTGCGCCCGTCGCGCTATTACGTCACCAAGGACGATCTCGTCATCATGGCCTCGGAAGTCGGCGTGCTCGACGTGCCGCCGGAGCGCGTGCTGGAAAAAAGGCGCTTGCAGCCGGGACGCATGTTCCTGGTGGACACCAGCGAAGGCCGCATCATCAGCGATGAGGAAATTAAGGAAGAAATGGCGGCGGCGCGCCCTTACGGCC
>DATACQ010000695.1:0-3143 GCA_036258955.1 Binatia bacterium | reverse complement strand
AACGAGTCCCAGCGGGTGGAGTTAGTGCGGCCGACCGAGCAGGGCGGCTGCGCTCTCGATGCGCTCTGGAACGACGATTTTCACCATACCGCCCGCGTGGCGTTGACCGGCCAGCGCGAGGCTTACTACATCGATTACTGCGGCAGCCCGCAGGAACTCATTTCTACGGTCAAATGGGGCTACCTTTACCAGGGGCAGTGGTATCAATGGCAAGGAAAGCATCGCGGCACTCCGACCCGCGGTTTGCAGCCAGGTACGTTCGTTAACTATCTCGAAAATCACGACCAGGTATCCAATTCCGGTTTTGGTGAGCGCATCCATACTTACAGCAATGCCGGCTGTTATCGCGCGCTCACCGCGCTTTTGCTTCTCGGTCCGGCAACACCGATGTTGTTTCAGGGGCAGGAGTTTGGCGCCTCGTCGCCGTTCATGTTTTTTGCCGATCACAACCCCCAACTGGCGAAGCTGGTGCGCAAAGGGCGGATGGAATTCGTCAGCCAATTCCCAAGTCTCGCCACACCGGAGTCGCAGGCGCGTCTCCCCGATCCGTGCAATCCTGAAACGTTTGAGGCGTGCAAGTTAAATCTAATGGAGCGCAAGAGCCACATCGAAATTTACAAACTCCACCAAGACCTTTTGAAACTGAGGCGTGAAGACCCGGTGTTTCGCACGCAGGCAGCCGGGGGGATCGACGGCGCGGTGCTCGGACCCCAGGCTTTGGTACTGCGCTTTTTCGGTGCAGACGGGGACCGCCTTTTGCTGATCAATCTCGGAGCCGACATGAGTTTCGATCCGGCGCCGGAACCGCTAATCGCACCGCCGGAAAATGCCACCTGGAGTACATTGTGGTCGAGCGAACATCCGGACTACGGCGGCCGGGGAGTTCTCTTGGCTAGCGGCGAAGGAAACTGGGTTCTCCAGGGTTCTTCTGCGCTGGTGTTGACGTCGGACAAACATGAACAGTTCCAGTTCTAACGTTGAATTCGTTCGAGCCGTTTCGATCATTTCAGGAGATTAGGACGCTGATCGGACACTTTGAACGAGTGGAACGTTTTGAACGAGCTTAGGAGACGATATGAAAGTTTGGCCAGGAAAATCCTATCCGCTAGGCGCGACTTGGGACGCCAAGGGGGTCAACTTCGCGTTGTTCTCCGAGCACGCGACTAAAGTCGAGCTGTGCTTATTCGATTCCGCGGACGCTCCCCGCGAGTCAGAGCGTATCACTCTGATCGAGCGCACCGATCAGGTTTGGCACGCGTATCTGCCGGAGGTTTTGCCCGGGCAGCTTTATGGGTATCGCGTGCACGGCCCCTATGAGCCCAGCACCGGTCACCGTTTCAATCATCACAAAGTACTGCTCGATCCGTACGCAAAGGGCATCGGGCGTGATGTCCGCTGGGCGGACGAAGTCTTTGCTTACCGCATGGGCGATCCGGACGGCGATCTCTCGTTCGATGAGCGCGACAATGCCGCATACGCACCCTTAGGAGTAGTGAGCGATACCGCCTTCACGTGGGGCAACGATCAACCGCCGCGCACGCCTTGGCACAAAACGATTATTTACGAACTCCACGTAAAGGGGTTTACACAGCTCCACCCCGAGGTGCCGGAAAGGATTCGCGGCACTTATGCGGCATTGGGGACAGACGTGGTCATCAATCATCTTCGCGATCTCGGCGTCACAGCAATCGAGTTAATGCCGGTGCATCACTTTTTGAAAGACCGCATCCTGCTCGATCGCGGCCTCACCAACTACTGGGGCTACAATACGCTGGGCTACTTCGCCCCTGAGACGCGTTACTGCGCTCCGCACATCCCGCAAGATGCCGTGCAACAATTTAAGATGATGGTCGCCGCCCTGCATGCCGCGGGCATCGAGGTGATTCTCGACGTCGTCTACAACCATACCGCGGAAGGTAACCAGATGGGGCCGACCCTGTCGATGCGCGGCATCGACAATGCCGTATATTACAAGCTTTCGCCGGAAGACCCGCGCTTTTATATGGACTACACCGGCTGCGGCAACTCGCTTAACGTGCGTCACCCGCGCGTGCTCCAGTTGATTATGGATAGCCTACGCTACTGGGTGGTCGATATGCATGTGGATGGTTTCCGTTTCGATCTCGCCAGTACGCTCGCCAGAGAGCTGTTCGACGTCGATCGCCTGGGGGCTTTCTTCGATATCATTCACCAAGATCCGATACTGTCACAGGTGAAGCTCATCGCCGAACCCTGGGACGTGGGAGTCGGCGGTTATCAGGTGGGCAATTTCCCCGTGCTATGGAGCGAGTGGAACGGCAAGTACCGCGACATTGTGCGGCGCTTTTGGAAAGGCGACGGCGGGACGCTTAACGAATTCGCAACCCGCCTAAGCGGCAGCAGCGACCTTTACCAGAACGACGGACGCAAACCCTACGCGAGCATCAATTTCATCACCTGTCACGACGGATTCAATCTTCAGGATCTGGTGAGTTACAACGAGAAGCACAACGAAGCCAACGGCGAAAACAATCAGGACGGCGCCAACGATAACAACAGCTGGAACTGCGGCGCGGAAGGACCCACGGAAGATCCCGCCATCAATAACTTGCGTTGGCAGCAGAAACGCAACCTGATGACCACTTTGATTTTGTCCGAAGGCGTACCGATGCTGCTGGCCGGCGACGAACTGAGCCATACGCAGCAAGGGAACAACAATACCTATTGCCAGGATAACGAGCTGACGTGGCTGAACTGGCAACTCGATAATGAGAAGCGCGAGTTTCTGGAGTTTGTCCGTGAGGTCATCGCGCTCCGGCGTAAACAGCCGGTCTTCCAACGCCGCAAGTTTTTTCAAGGTCGCTCGATCTTCGGAGCTGATATTGCCGACATCACCTGGTTTGAGCCGTCCGGCAAGCCCATGGGCGAGGAGGCCTGGAGTGCCGGCTTTAACCAGTGCTTTGGCTTTGCTTTGGCCGGCGATCTGATCGGGGATGTAGATGAACGCGGCGAAGCAATCATTGGCGATTCCATCCTCATTTTAATGAACGCGTACCATGAAGCTATTCCGTTCAAGCTTCCAACAACGTTCAGAGGTCAAAGATGGGAGCGCGTCATCGACACCGCCGATCCTAAAGCGCCGAAGGAACAGGTGCCGGCCAACA
>DATACQ010000694.1:0-4474 GCA_036258955.1 Binatia bacterium | reverse complement strand
ACCGCAACCAGCGATGGCGCGGCTGACACATTTGGTCCGGGCGCAATAGGTTCTGACATTGGAAAAATACCTTCGAGCTGGGATCTGGAGGCCGATGTCGTCGTGATCGGCTCCGGGGCGGCCGGTTTGCCCGCCGCGATTAGGGCAGTTGAGGGCGGGGCATCCGTAATCGTCGTTGAGGCTAACTACGACGTGGGCGGACACGCGATTATAAGCGGCGGCAACGTGCCTTTGGGTGGAGGTACGAGCGCCCAGAAAAAATACGGCATCATGGATTCGCCGGATCTCGTTTTCGCGGACCTGACCGACTGGACCGTGGTGCAAGCCAACGGCTGGCCAGATTTCCGCTATAACGATAGACAGGTAATGCGCGCATTCGCAGACAATTGCGCCCGGACTTTCGAGTTCCTGCTGGAGAATGGCGTTAAATTCAAAGAGATTCCACCCGACAATCAGGGCGGGCACAATTTGGGCAACTCCGCCCCCCGGGAAAATCACGCATTTTGGACGAAGGGCGCCGGCCCGGAAAGCCCTAACGCCAGAGCGGGAACCGGTGTAATCAGGCCGTTAGAAAACAGCGCGCGCGCCAAAGGCGTCAAGTTTCTTTTGAACTATAAAATGACTTCCTTGGTTCGGGAGGGGCAAAAGGACAAAAGAGTCGTCGGCGTCACCGCGCAGTACACGCCGAGAATTATGCCCGGGCAATCAAGGCCGTTAAAGAGCTTCCGTTCCGACGGCAACATCGACAGCACGCAGCCGACTCTGAATGTCCGCGCAAGGAAAGCGGTGATTGTGGCTACCGGCGGGATGACCAGCAACTTGAATTTCCGGCGCATGTTCGATCCCCGTTTGACCGATGTTCTGACGGTTGCGGGCGAGCCTTACAGTTACCAAGATGCCAGTGGCGAGCTCGCCGCGATGAGAATCGGCGCGTCGCTGTGGGGCTTCGCTAACCAAACGCTCGAAAACGGCGATAATATTCGCACCCAGCGGGCGCTCGCGACCAAATGGAATTATATGACGTGGGAGTTGGAGAGCCCGATCTTCCCGCTAGTCCGGTCCACGGGGTTGAACGTGAAAGATTGGCACGATCTTATTCTGGTCAACCAGGTGGGCAAGCGCTTTTACGACGAAACCAAAGGTGATTACCCGCACGGTAACGTGTACAACGA
Source organism: Binatia bacterium (assembly GCA_036258955.1). Lineage (GTDB taxonomy): Bacteria > Desulfobacterota > Binatia > UBA9968 > UBA9968 > DATACQ01. Next base: position 3,302 of record DATACQ010000694.1, on the reverse strand, counting down.
CATCAATCCGTACACGCACAACGATTATCGTAACAACGAAAGGATCGATTACCACCCTAACAAGTACAATTTCTTCAACGCAGCGGTGGCGATGAACGAGTATTCCGAGCCCCCGGACTATTCAGCCGGTCCGATATGGGCCATCTTCGATGCCGACGCGGTTAAACGGGAAGGTTGGAAGGTGACGCCGCCGCACGTCGACCCGGACGGCTATTTCTTTAGTGGCAACACTCTCGCGGAGCTCGCGGCGGCGATTAAGAACGAATATCAGGCTAAGCCAATGAAAAGTGAAACGCTGCAAGCGACGGTTAAACGGTATAATTCATTTGTTGACGCGGGCGAGGACCTCGATTTCGGCAAGCCGGCGCCGAAATACAAAATAGAGACGCCGCCGTTCTACGCCGCCTGGGCAACGCCGAACGTCCACGACAGCCGCTCAGGTCTGCGGATCAATAACAAGTGCCAGGTATTGGACATGAACGGCGAGTTGATACGCGGCCTGTATTGTGCTGGCGAGTCCGCCGGCGGCTTCAATCAGCATGGTCTTGGCCGTTGCACCACGCAGGGATTTATCGCCGGCACACATGCTGCGAAGGAAGAACCGTAGCGTCCGGCGTTTGTGGGTCGCAAAAGCCATAGCGGATGTAACTGCAACGCGTCTCGTGTCTAGAGTCTTGGGTTGAGATTAAGACTCGGGGCTTGGCACTCCCAAAGAGAGTTCCACTTTAGGCCACCGGCCACGCCGCAGGCGCGAAGGAGGAATCTCCATGCGTGTAATGCGCTGTTTGATGCGTCTCAATGCCGCCGTGTTGGCGCTTGTGGTTCTTAGCCGCGCAGATGTAAGTGTGCAAGCACAGCCACGGTCGCTGACGCTCGGGTCCAACCCTCCAGGCACGGTGTTCTACGCGCTGGGGAGCGGCCTCGCCAAAGTTGGCAGCGAGGGCGCTCCGTTTGTCGTCACCGTGCAACCTTATTCAGGTACGAGTACTTTCCTGCCGCTGCTGAACAACGGCGAAGTCGATTTCGGCATCAACAATGCCGTCGATATGGCGCTTTCCTACCAAGGTCCTGAGCGCTTGAAAATCGGAGGCCGCAATCCGTTCCAGCATACCCCGAACGTTCGCCTCGTAATGCGTGGATCTAGACTCATGACAGCGCTCTTGGTGCGCAAAGACGCGGCGATGAAAACCATTCACGACATCAGGGGAAAACGGCTCACCGGAGAATATCCAGCGCAGCTTGCCAATTGGTATAATCTGTACGGATTTCTCGCCGGCGCCGGATTGAAATGGGAAGACGTCAAGATCGTTCCCGTGCCCGCGGTGAACGAAGGCATCGATGCCTTGGTTCAAGGAAGAGCCGACGTTAGCTTGTCGGCGGTGGATGCGGCAAAAGTCAAAGAAGCGGACGCCGCAGTCGGTGTTCGTCACATTTCGCTGGACTGTAGCGCGGAAGGAGAGAAGAGGTTAAGGCGCGCGGTGCCCGGCTACTATCCCTACTGGCTAAAACGGGGGCAAGCAACCGGCATCGTGGAAGACACCTGCGTCAACGCGTACGATATCTATCTGACCACCCATAAAGCGGCTCCCGATGGAACCGTCGTAGGGCTTCTAAAAAATATTTGGGACGGTATCGATAAGCTCGGGCCGCTGCATCCGAATTTCAAGGACTGGACCCGCCAACGCGCCGTGGATAGTGAAGTAACCATCCCGTACCACCCCGCGGTGCAGCCGTTTTATAAAGAGCGCGGAGCGTGGACCGCGGCCATGGAGGAAGTCCAGCGCAAGTTATTGGCGCTCAATCCCTAACGCATCTATCAAACCGGCTAACTCAGTTGATGTATGAAGGGTGTGGTCGAACGGGGCGTGACTGGCGAAGGTTTAGAGCAAACGAACCCTGTTACCCTTTGCGGCGGAGAATCAGGCTAAAAAACGCCGGTGTCCAGCAGTGAGAAGACAATATCTTTCAACGCCGGATCGATGGTGTCGAGGCGGGTGACAGTCGGACCGCCGGATAGCGATTTGACGATTTCGGGCAGGTCGGTCTTTTGCACGCCGGCGTACCAAACTTTTTGCGGGTGAATCACGATATTCGGGCCAAAATCACAGCCGCCGAAGCAGATGTAGGGTTTGACTTCCGCATCGAGTGATTGCGCGCTGACCTGATCGGTTAGTTCTTTCATCAATTCTTCTGAGCCGCGGCTCTGGCAATCGACGTTTTGGCAAACGAAGCAGGTCTGTTTCATTTAGACGAGTTTCCTCCTAAATCACTCAGCTTGAATTTTTTCGGAATAGGTGAATTGTAGATTTGTAAACTTCAAATTCTTAAATTCAAAGACTCGGTCTCTCTCGTTAGCCAGCGTTGGCCGACAATCCACTAGCGGTCGCGACGATTTCGTCGAGAGTTTTATCCAAGTCAAGCGGCCGGTTAATGCGTTCCTCGTCCCGCTCTGTAACGAGCGCGTATATTTCCAAGCGGTTTCCTTCCGGATCCAGAAAATAGCATGAAACGGTATTGCCCATAACCTCATAGGCATGGCTGACGCAATGATCGATCGGGACGCCCTGGCTCTTGAACTTTTCGTAAAACTCTTTCACTTCGCCCGGCGTTTCAACTTTCCAGGCGTCGTGTGCTATCACCTTGGCGTCGCCCTCCCGTCCCTTCACGAGGGCCAGCTCGTGATCCTCGGCATCGGGATCGGAGGTCAAAAACACCATACGCCCGGCGTGCTCGCGGTACTTCACGAGGCCCAAGACATCCCGGTAAAATGCCACCATCTTGTCGAGATCATTTACATAGAGTACCACATGGCTTAAACCTTTGATTTTCGGCATATACTTTCTCCTCACTTCCTAGCGCGAAGGCCAGCAGTAACGAGTTACTGGATCAAAACCTATATGATGGCTTGGCACCCTGTCAACTCGGGCATCACCGTAGGCATGAGCCGCGAGGCAACCGGAAGTAGTATGAAGAAAGAAACGGACGTATTTCGAGCCGCTACCCGCCCGAGAAAAAATATAGCCGAGTCGGTGCGCGTCAGACGCATCCGCTCCGCAAGAGAACTGCAAAAAGCGTTCGCGATTCGCATGAGGGTCTTTGTAAAGGAACAGCGTGTCCCGGCAGAAATCGAGCTGGACGCTGACGATCAACGCGCCATTCATCTTCTGGCCACGGTTTCCGGCAAAGCTGTGGGAACCGCCCGCGTTGTCCAGCGCCGCGCCGGCGCAAAGATCGGGCGCATGGCAGTTATTAAACGCTATCGCGGTCACGGCGTCGGGAAAAAGTTATTGCAACGGGCGATT
>DATACQ010000693.1:0-1745 GCA_036258955.1 Binatia bacterium | reverse complement strand
CGTAATCGGCTATGTGTTTAAGAAGCTCGACTACCCGTTGGCCCCATTGGTACTGGCGCTCGTCCTGGGCGACATGGCTGAAAATGCGCTACGGCAAAGTCTGATCATGTCGCAGGGATCAGTCGCCGTTTTTCTCACCCGGCCCATTTCGGGAGTTATCACTGCCGCAGCGCTTTTCTTTTTTCTTCTACCCCTGATCACCCCGGCATGGCGCAACCTGCGCGCCACCTTGGCGCGGGAAACTCAACCACATAGGACCTAGGCGGCCCGGAATCGCCAACGAACTCTCACCAGCGAAAGTTCGAGGCGCAAAAAAAGCATACGATCTCTGCCCCACAGATCCCGGAAGTCCGTTGCATTCGTTGACGTTCGCTATCACGGCGTACAGCCGACCACCAACTCTGGACAATCTCAAAACCCTAGGAATTCGGACGGACGATTGTTTGTTGATGCAGTTGCGCGACAAAACGCCGCCCCAGCAGAGGCGCTTATGAGACAAATCGATCCGCAGACTTAGATGATGTGTCACAAATAACTGGATGTACCGGCAAATGAGATCAAACAGTGAGCCTTGTTTGAGAGACCGCGTAAACCTCCTAAAAGATAGGATTCAGTCGCGATCTTTCCGATGACTTCTGCAGAACCGTGAGCCGGGAACCCCGGTGGCACAGACGTTGCTGATCTCAGAGGAAAAGCCCGCGAGGGAACGAAGCCGCTAAACACTCTTCTGATTTTCGTTAGGTTATCGGGCAAGGGAACGCCAGTCGTTCCCATTATTTGTTCACCTTGTGCAGCGCGCATCAATTTATTACTGCGGGGCGCGCTAGAAGATTTGGGTTTGTACATCGTCGCAGGAGAGTTTATGGACGATCCGAAACTCCAAGCGATAAAAGCTAAAATGAGAGGATTGACGATCAAACAGGCGCGGGAACAGGAATTGATAACGAAGGAAGAGGCTGAGCTTTACTACAGGGCGCTGGCGTCCAAGTTTGGCTTGGAGCCAACGCCGGAGGAGATTGAAGCGCTAAAGTAGCGCAGCGCTAGTTCACTTCGCTCTGTAACTCCCGATGATGGCGATCAATCCACGCTTTTGCTGCATCGAGTGCCGCGGTGCTTGCTTCCTCTTCGGTCGCGTAGAGTTTCACCAAACTTAGAAGATGAACATTGGGAGTGCCATCTTTAGTTTGCCGCGAGATATCAGCCACAGCGATGAAGCGCGATTCCCGTGGAGAGAAGGGCCGACCGCTGTGGATGATTCTATGGTTCTTATAGACAGTGCTTGCCCCATAAAACCTCCTAAGGGTTGAAGGCCGCTGTTACATAGGTGTAAGAGCAATTCTCTGTCCATCATATCGATCTTGCCGCCGGTGAAATTTTCCCGATTGTGAAACGCGTTCCGATGACATCGATCCTATCGCTCGCCAAAATTTTGGCGCATCGTGAGCTGTTTGTCCGAACTTGAGCAGCGGCTAGATCCCCGCCCGAATCGTCCAGGCCCCGAATCGCACGACGGCAACCCACGTCTTTGCCTTCTTGACGGCTGCGGCAGCTGCGTGCTCAGCAGTGCATACAACGTCCCAAACCGACGAGGATGGCTAACCCGCCTCTGCTCATCCAGCTGATAACCGCCAGGGGTATAATTTCTGCGGGATCTCAATAGAGCCAGCGAGGCGGCTGTCGTTAAGGATTGTGTGATCCTTGTAGAACATCTTACCCATAAGAAGCCAGTACCGCTTCATCCTGTC
>DATACQ010000692.1:0-2625 GCA_036258955.1 Binatia bacterium | reverse complement strand
CGTCAACGCGCGCCACCTTGAATCCAACTGGCGCGAAGACCTTCCCTGTTGCCGACGCCTGATCACCGAATTGCGCGACGAATGCTTGCCCGATATAGCCGAACTCAGGACTGCGGGAGAAATCAATTCCGTTTGATGACGAATGGACATCGAGAATCGCTGCTGGTTGAGGAGGTATATTCGGATACCCGGAGAGCAAAGGCTCCGGTTTCTGTTTCCATGGTGGCTTGAAGTGATCGCCTTGGTTGAGCGGGCGAGTTCCGTGAAAATCGGGCCAGCCATACCATGTGCCCTCGCGCACTTCCCACAGTACGTCTCCGGCCCCGTGAACGGGCCGGCTGCCACGATCATCGTAGCTATTGTCGATTACAAAGAGTCGCTTATCGGAGCCGAACGCGAGGGCAAATGGATTGCGAAAACCCCAGGCGACAAGCTCAGCGGGACCGCCGCCGGGGGCTACTTTCATTATGGCGCCATTACAAGGAAGTTGGCCACGGATGACTTCTCCGGCGCTTGTCTTTTTGCCGAGAGGAGAGAAGGCGCCCGTTTCAACTGTCTCTCGCGATTCGGGCTTTAACGGATTCTTACTTTCGTAATTTCGGCCGTTCAGCTTGATATCTCGACACGGTGTATCGTGCAACGTCGGATACCGTTTCAGCCAACCAAACTCCGCGTTGTCTTCTCCCACGACTCCCGAGTTCGTGTAAGTACCCTGGCCAAAATAAATCTGACCGTCGGGGCCGATTGCCGGTCCGTTGGTGTGATGATCGCCCCGACTGGGCAATCCCTCGACTAAAGCGGCCTTAGTCCCGTCGGGCGTAATCCGCAGAATGCGTCCACCCTCTAATTGCCCACCTTCCGCAACGTAAAAATAGCCGTTGTGAAAAGCGACTCCTGTCCACGGCCCATTCTTTTCTCCCGTAGCTATGACAGCATGGTTGCCGTTCGGCTCAATCCGCAGCAGGCGGGGAATCGTCCAGCGTTCCCCATAAGAATAGCCTGCTTCGGTAACATAGATTCTGCCTTGATCATCAAACGTCACTCCCGTAGGAAACGTGAGTCCAAGGGCCACTGTTTCGATTTTGTACCCAGGGAGCAGCGCAATGTCGGACGGGTTTACCGCGCGTGGCGGCGTGAATGATGTTCTGCCGCCCCCACCCGATGGAATGATGGCAAGGCATCCTGAAATGAAGCAAGCACAAACGACAAGCGCAAGCAGCAAAGCCTGCGGGCGGCCAGCTATTCTGACCCGATAAGATGAGTCCATGGCGCGAATGTCCAACAGTCGAGAGTTCGTGTCAAGACAAGTCAGTTTGCCAACTCAGGGTTCTTGTTGAGTCCAGGCAGAAAACGGAATAACAAACCAGCCACGACAGCTTGCTGATCTCTGGTAAAGATCCGATTCCGTTTAGCCTTCTCCGCCGGCCAAATTGGAACTCCGCTGGTCTGACACACCTGTGGGAACAATGAATTCACGGATACTAGGCTAGTACTCTGGATTCATGTCGATGTCTCTCAACCCCGTGCATCACGTCATCTGTGCGCCAGACGATTACCCTACGTTCGTAGTCTCTCGGCATCAACCTCGAGTGTCGAAATCCAGATAGTACCTTCGGCGAACTCTCTGTCCATCTCCCGAAGTCTGTCCAACATGTTCCGCTTAGCTGGTGTTATGCTGCATTCAAAAAACGCAGTGCGAAGAATGTCGCAATCTAGATCGGCCGCACCCTGGGTGCTTGGCTCTGTCCGCTGCCGCAGCCCGCCGTTCAAAATATTTGATGAAAGAAAATGCACAGAGCTAAACCACTGGCAACCCCTGCGGCAAAAAACAATGCGTTAGATGGGTCCATTCAGCACGCATCTGCCAACAAAATTTTTCGCGATCAATTCTGGATCGCAATCAGAGCGCAACGGCCAGGGTTTTTTCCCGATGCAAACGGAGCGATAAAGCCGGTCTTTCATAGCGGCCAAAGCTCTCGGGCCAAGTTGAATGCAACCAGGCTGTCCAAGGAGCATACTTCGGATCAATTTGACCACCCCTGGCGGCGCATGCTTCTCGAACGCATCGCTCATCTGCAACGACCCGTTGAGATCTAGACCCTCCATCTCTCTAATAGAGAGCGCAGCAGTCTCAAAGATGCGGGCAAGTTGCTCGGAAGAGCGCGCGGCGTCGGATAACAAGGACCCCGTATACTCGACCCGCCATATTCAATCACTAAGAAAATGCTGCTTCAGCTTCCTGTGATAGCACCGAACCGCTTTCAGACCCCCGGCTTCGCCGTGCGCGACTTCCCCTCTATTGTTCCGACACCAATGTTCCGACACCAAGCCAGAGCAGACGCCATCAAACAGCCTTTGCAAACCATGACAGGGTGTTGCCGTACTTTGCACCCCGAGGAGCTCCAGTGTGGTGGTAGCAACAAAGATGCCGCTGCTCAAAGATCCGCCTCCTGTGGCGCGCCGCAGCCTAGCACGGAACTGTCCCGTTTCATCGACTAGGTCGACGCACCGTGTTTCAGAGGCAAGACTTTAGATATAAGGCGCGCAATTTATGTCTAGGACTTGTTTCATGTTAAATCTCGTTAGCTCTTGAGACGCGAAACCGGATTGATTCGTTTAGCGAGT
>DATACQ010000691.1:0-1920 GCA_036258955.1 Binatia bacterium | reverse complement strand
GTAGGCATCGGTGAGCGGCTGCGTTTCAGTGGAGTACACCGCCTCGACGCAATGCGCCAACGCATTCATCCCCGACGCCGCGAGCAATCTCCCCGGCGCCGTCGCCGCCGCCTCTGGATCGAGAAGAACCGCGCGGGGAGCAAGTTTAGGGTCGGCAACGATATACTTCTTGCCGCCCTCGCTGATCCCTACCGAGTAACTGTACTCTCCACCCGACAATGTCGTTGGGATCGCGATATGCGGCAGCTTCGGCGCGGCCATCGCCGGGACTTCTTTCCTATTAGGCGGCGTAAAACGAACGGCTAAACGCGACAACGAACCGCCTTCAGCAAGCAAAGCCGCGATACCCTTGGCGCTATCGATGGCGCTCCCGCCGCCTGCACTCACCAGCACGTCGATCCGCGCCTCGCGCGCGCCCTCGGCGGCTTTCGCAATCGACTCCGCCGGCGAATGCGGTTTGACCTGATCAAAAATCGCCACGCACTTTGCTCCGAGCGTGGACTTGATCCGCTCTAACAAGAACGTTTTCGCGACCGAAGGCGATATCACAAGCAATGCGCGTGTTCCGCCAACCCTCTCGATCTCTGCGGCTTATTTCTCGATCGACCCCGGGCCAGAAACGATACGCTCGACCCTCGGGTTATTAAAAACAAAGCTTGAAGCCGCCATCGTGCTTGCCTATTTCAGAATCTCCTTGAGACGTGTGACTAAAGCGGCGTCGAGACGGAGAAGCTCTTTGACGTTGCGCTCGAGATCTTCGCCTGAACCCGGGTTGATCTCCAAATTGGCTTTGGCGGCCTCCTTGAGCAGTTCCGGATCTCTGATGGCGTCCATAAAGGACGTGCGCAGGATCGCCACCCGATCCTGCGGCGTGCCGGGAGGTAGGACGTACGGACGCACCGCCGCGCCGTGAGCTTGGGCGACTGCCTGAATGAGTTTTCGCGCCTCATCTGTCTTCGCGAGATTTATGGCCAAAGGCACCTTAGGAAGATCCGGGTGGGGCTTCGCGCTAATCTGAAGTACGACTAGCACCTCGCCGGTCTCAAGTTCCTGTCTCCACGTGGAGCGAAGCGATTGCCACGAATTGCTCAGCCCGTCGACCTCGCCACCGTTGAAGGCCAAGCGAATTGGGGCCGTTCCCTTATAGCCGGACACTACTTGGATCGGCAGGCCAAGAGCAACCTCGACTACTTTTGGAATATCATAGGTCCCATCACCGGCTGCTATCGCGCCAAACTTGACGGGCGTCTTCGATGCCAACCATTGCTCAACCCCTGTGATGCCCGTCGTCTTGGCTACCCCAAAGATAAAATTATCCTGAGCGGGCACTCCGACGTACTCAAACTTGAGCGCATCGAACTCAATGCCGGGTTTGCCGAGAAGCTGTTGCAAGAACTGTCCGCCAACGAAATGGCCGATGGTGAGACCGTCGGGTTTGGCTACTTTAAAGAGATGGTTCGCCGAAACCAATCCCCCCGCCCCCGGCATATTTTCAACAACGACGGTAGGCTTCCCGGGAATATACTTGCTGAAATGGCGTGCGATGAGACGAGTGTACGTATCATATCCACCTCCCGGCGACGTCCCAACGATAATCCGGATCGTTTTCCCTTCATAGAAAGAAGTCGCGCCATGAGCGAGCCGCTCACTGGCTGCCAGCGCAATCAATAGAACAGCGCAAGCTGTCGTTAACCGCGAGCTCTGAAGTGAACGTATAAAAACCGTGTTTGGCATATTCCGTTGCTCCTTTCATCGCGCTCTTATGGGCAGAATGAAAGATTCACTGACGCCTCCTGCGTTCTCAACTGCGACATAATCCCGACGCGCTAGCTCGAAAGGAATACACTATTACAATAGTCCGACCCGGATGACCAGGCATGAGTTGCACTACAATCGCAACCAAATCGGGTGTTACCCGGC
>DATACQ010000690.1:0-2952 GCA_036258955.1 Binatia bacterium | reverse complement strand
TAACGCTTTGTCCTTTGCGCTTAGCGTCATTGGCGCTATGCTCCTGGCGCTTTGCGCGTTGGCTGAGGCGCAGCAGCCGAAGAACATACCTCGAATACGCTATTTGTCTTTAGGCTCTGACTTCAGGGTCAACGATGAAGCGTTCCGGCAAGGTCTCCGCGATCTTGGCTACACTGAGGGACAGAACATTCTGGTTGAATGGCGCTTTGTCGAAGGTAAAACTGAGCGGTACCATGAGTTCGCCGCTGAGCTCGTTCGGCTTAAAGTCGCTGCCATTGTATCGGCTGGTGGTGATGCCCCGATCATTGCTGCCATGAAAGTTACCAAAACAATCCCAATCATCATATTGACTGGCTCTGATCCAGTTGCTCGCCGGTTCGTTGCGAGTCTCACGCACCTGGCGGCAACGTCACGGGATTGAGCTACATGCTGCATGAACTCAATGGGAAGCGCCTGGAAGTGCTCAAAGAAGTTGTTCCCAAGCTCGTTCGCGTTGCGGTTCTGGGTGATCGCGGTCACCAAAATTACGCCGTCCAGATGAAAGAGATCGAGGGGGCGGCACAAACGCTCGCTCTGCAAGTTCTACCCATACAATTGCAAGCGCCGGAGGATTTGGAGAACGCATTCTCAGTGATGGTCAGAGATCGCGCCGGTGCTCTGTTGGTATTGTCAAACCCAGAGATCGGTTTTTTCCTAGAAAAAGTCGTGCAGTCTGCCATGAAAAGCCGAGTACCTGGCATCTATGCAACTCCAGCCTGGGTAGATGGGGGCGGCTTGATGTCCTATGCTCCCGCTTATGACGATCAGTATCGTCGCGCCGCTGTCTACGTGGACAAGATTCTTCATGGAGCAAAGCCCGGTGACTTGCCCATAGAGAGACCGAGAAAGTTTGAGTTGCTGATCAATCTTAAAACTGCGAAGCAGATCGGCTTGACGATTCCGCCGCATGTGCTGGCAAGGGCGGACAAAGTGATTAAGTAGGCTTGAGGTGCAGGGCGGAAGGCGCGAGGAAGATGAAAAAGAAGAAAGTCTTTGGCTTCGCTTTGTGCGCTGTGCTCTTTGCGCCTAGCTATTCTGCGTCGGCGCAGCAGCCGCAGAAAGTCCACCGGATAGGATATCTATCGACCTTCGATGCAGTTACAGATTCCAACCGTTTCGAGGCAATTAGGCTGGCATTGCGAGAGCTTGGCTATATAGAAGGACGAAACATCGTAATCGAGCATCGCTATGGCGAGGGAAAGGCCGATCGGTTCCCTAAGCTTGCCGCCGAGTTGGTGCGTCTCGATGTTGATATCATCTTGGTATCTGGAGGCGGCAGGATGATTCGGGCGGCTATGAATGCGACCAAGGCGATTCCCATCGTCACGGCAGGCCGTGGAATCGATCCTGTTGAGGGACGCCTGGTTAAAAGCCTTGCCAGTCCTGGTGGCAATTTAACCGGCGTTACTCTCGTTTCCGCAGAATTAGGCGGAAAACGGCTGGAGCTGGTCAAAGAAGCGGTTCCGAAAATTGCCCGTGTCGCAGTTCTCTACGATCCCGCCATTCCGTCCAGTGTAATTGAGGTGAAAGAAGATCTCCCACTCACGGCGCGTCCGCTCAACATGACTGTTCAGCCTTGGGAGATACGAGCTGCCGACGATTTCGATAGGTTTTTTGCTGCAACCGGCAAGCAGCGCCCTGATGGACTCTACGTGACTGGCGGTGGGCTAATGAGTGCTAACCAAAAACGGATTGCCGACTTTGCCTTAAAGAGCCGATTACCGGCAGTCGGTAGCATCAGAGAATATGTTGATGCCGGTGGGCTGATGTACTACGGCGCGGACATCGCGGATAGCAACCGGCGAGTAGCATTCTATGTGGATAAAATCCTCAAAGGAGCCAAACCTGCCGATCTGCCCGTCGAGCAACCGACTAAGTTTGAGCTGGTGATCAATCTGAAAACCGCCAAGCAGATCGGCCTGACGATTCCGCCGAGCGTATTGGCGAGAGCGGACCGGGTGATCAGATGAAGATATGGAGTGATGGAGCGGTGGAGTCATGGAGTGTTGGATCCATTCGGCTAAGAGCATCACTCCGTTACCCTGACATTCCAACTTTCCGATTGAGACCATGTCTCGCGCTTTGCGCCCTGCTCTTTGCGCTTTGCTCGTCCGCCCAGGCGCAGCAGCCGGCGAGAATTCACCGGATAGGAATTCTGATCCCGACCTCCGGGTCCTTCCTCTCGGCCCGCGTCGAAGCATTGCGCCAACGGCTGCGCGAGCATGGGTATGTCGAAGGAAAGAACATTTTCATTGAGTACCGATATGCAGAAGGGAAACCCGAACGGGTGCCTGACCTTGCAGCCGAACTGGTCCGTCTCAAGGTTGACGTCATCGTCACCGTCAGCCCCAGCGCTACATTAGCTGCCAAGAAGGCGAGCGGGACAATTCCGATCGTATTCGCCTCTGCTAACGATCCAGTAGGAACTGGGCTTGTTTCCAGCCTGGCACGGCCAGGCGGGAATATCACCGGAATGAGTCTCATGGTGCCCGATCTAGATGGCAAACGGTTAGAGCTGCTCAAGGAAGCCTTCCCCAAAGTTGCCGGAGTGGCTTTGCTCCTGAACCCCCGTGGTTCGAGGGGAAACCTGCCTCTCACAGAGATGGAGGCTGTGGCCAAGGCGTTAGGACTGAAACTTTTATCGCTGGAGGTGCGAAGCCTTGACGATTTTGAGGGCGCATTCGCACGAGCGAAAAAGGAACACGCCGAGGCGCTCATTACGACTACAGGTGCACTTATCAATACTCAGCAACGCCAAGTGTTGGACTTCGCGGCAAAGAACCGGTTGCCGGCGATCTACCACTACAGTGAGTTTGTTGAGGCCGGCGGCTTGATGAGCTACGGGCCAGAGAATACGGACGTATTCCGGCGCGCCGCTGACTTTGTCGATAAGATATTGAAAGGCACAAAGCC
>DATACQ010000689.1:0-2142 GCA_036258955.1 Binatia bacterium | reverse complement strand
GCAGTAAATCGTCTGCTCGGTTTTTTCCGGCAGCTCGCGCGCGACCTCTTTTTTGGTGCGGCGCAGGATAAATGGGCTCAACGCTCTGCTTAGGATTTGCCGTGTTGTCGGGTCCGGATTGCGCCCCGCGCTGCCAAAAAGCGAAGCGCTGCCGAGCATGCCGGGATTGAGAAACTCAAAGAGGCTCCATAGCTCGCCCAGATGGTTTTCCACGGGCGTCCCGCTCATGGCCAGGCGGTGATCAGCGCGCAGCAGACGCGCGGCTTTCGCCGATAGCGTCTTCGAGTTTTTAATCGCCTGCGCTTCGTCTAAAATACAGTAATCAAAGCGCTGGTCCTTGAAATGCAGCACGTCCCGTCTAAGGGTACCGTAGGTCGTCAAAACGACATCGTATTCGGCGAAATGAGCGCCCGGTTTGAGGCGCCCTGAGCCGGTGTGGTCGAGCACGCGCAGCGCGGGCGTAAAACGCTCCGCCTCCCGCTTCCAATGAAACACCAGCGATCGCGGCACCACCACAAGCGAAGCCCGCCGGGATCCCTCGTTCTCGCCCGGAATTAGCGCCTTACGTCCCTCCCGACGTGCTTCCAGCAACGCGAGCGCCTGGACCGTTTTACCGAGGCCCATATCATCCGCAAGGCAACCGCCAAACCCGAAGCGCCGCAGAAAGTTCATCCAGCCGAGTCCTTCCCGCTGGTAATCACGCAATTTGCCGGTGAAGCCTGGCGACGGATCTGCGGCTGCGATACCCGTGAAACTCTTGAGCTCATTGCGCAATCGATCGAACGCCTCGTCGGTTTGCACTTCCGGCTCAGCCGCGAGGAGCGCATCGAGCAGTCCTGCCTGGTGGCGGGCAAATCGCAAATGGCCTTCTTCGGCGTTGCCCAGCTCGGCAAGCATGCCGTATTTTTGCAACCACTCTTCGGGGAGTACTCCCACGCTTCCGTCGCCTAGAAGGACAGTGTGCTCGCCCTTCTTGACCGCTGCGAGCAAGCGCGGTAGTGGCACTGTGACATCGCCGAACTCGGCGCCGCCGCTTACCTCAAACCAGTCAACGCCGGAGTTGATCTCCACACGCACGGCGCCCGGAGTGCGAAATAATTGTCCCTGCGCCTCGACCCGCCAGCCTTCGCTGACCAGTACACGCGCGGCTCGCGGCAGTAAGTCGGGGACCAGTGTAAAAGGCATCCGGCGTGACGTGTAGCTGCTGTGAAAACCGAGCCGCGCCAGCCGCTCGATCAAAACCTGCTCCAGCTCTCGGTTGCGCCGCACAAAGATCCGAGTGTCTTTGCGGAAGACACCAGGCTCAGCCGCGTCGTGGGCAATGGATACACCGCTATAATCGAAAGCCAGATCCGCGACCAAACGCCTTGGCATCCAGGGATGGGGCTCGCCCTTTTTGATCGACAACAAAGGCTTCGGCGTTGGAGAGATTTCCTGAAAACCAAGCTCGTCCGGCAGCTCCAACGGAGGGCGCGCCGAAAGCCTCAGATATTCTGCTAAGAACTCCGAACCCTCCCGGCGCGGCACGGTCAACTCGCGCTGCCGCAAGACACCGATGAACGAGAACGCGCCGTGGTCCCGGAGTCTCGCGATGCGGTTTCCGTGAAAAATCAAGCCTCCTGGAATGATCAGCACGGGCTCCCCTAGCTGGATTTCCATACCCTCGCGCCGGAAGAGCCCGGAAACGTGATATTGATGCTCGTGCGTATCGAGCTTGGCGCGCAGGCAGAACTCCCACGCATCGCCCGCATCCCACTGAAGCGGACCTTCAGGCTCGGCTTCGGGATTGCGCTGCAGCAAGCAGCGCCCGGTTGCGCAAATCAAAGGTAAAACTATGTCCCAGGCCGCTTCGTTTACGGGAAACTCGGACGCGGAGGAATCGTAGTAACCGTAACGGTAACCGTTAGCTTGGCTCGCGCCGAAGAGGAGAGTCAGAATGCGCTGGTCTGCATCATCCGGAAGTGAAACAACTTCCTGATGGCGAATGCGCTGCTGCTTGATTTTACCCCATGTGCCATCTTTTCTGCGGTCGCGCTGCGAAACCCGAATGGTTAACTTATGCCGATCTAGAGTTTCCTGCGCCTGGACGAGATAGAGTAGTTGCCGTTCCTGCCGCCGGCTTGCGGCGCCTGGGACTTCATG
>DATACQ010000688.1:0-12209 GCA_036258955.1 Binatia bacterium | reverse complement strand
ACGTTGAAGAGCGGTTAGAGAGTCACGCACCGATTTTTTGTCATCAGGGAAGATCCGCTCACGGTCAAAATCCCACTGGAAGCCCATGCCACTGCACTCCGGACAGGCACCCTGACGGCTATTGAAAGAAAAAACCCGCGGGTCGAGAGGCTCGTAGCCGATACCGCAGTGCAAGCAGAAGAGCCGCTGGTTAAAAATTTGCTCGCCGCGTTCTGATATCAAATGGATTACGCCGTTGCCGAGGCGCAAACCTTTATCCACCATCGCCTCGACCTCACGGCCGCCGCCTTTACCTTTCCCGACGACGATATCGATATCGTGTTCTTTAAAGCGCTCGAGGCCATCGGCCAGCTCTGGCGCGCGTAAGTCTAGGAGTTTGCCATCAATGCGCGCCTGCCGGTAGCCAAGACGGCGCGCCGCGGCAATGACTTCTTTATGAAAACCTTTGCGCCCGCGCACGATGCGACTTAACACCACGATATCCTTGCCGCGCAGGCCGCGGCCGATGCGGTCGAGTATCTGGCTCCGGCTCAGCGAAAGGATCTGCCTCCCGCACTGCACACAGTGCTGCTTGCCGATTTTCGAGTACAGCAGTCTTAGATAATGGTAGATCTCGGTGACCGTCGCGACTGTAGATTTCTTACCGCCCTGACTGAGACGTTGTTCGATGGCGACGGTGGGTGGTATTCCCGCAAGCAAATCAACGTTCGGGCGCGCCATGATTTCGAGAAACTGGCGCGCGTAGGCCGAAAGACTGTCGATGTACCGCCTTTGGCCTTCTGCGTAAAGGATGTCAAAGGCCAAAGACGATTTGCCCGAGCCGCTTAAACCGGTTATGACCACGAACCGGTCGCGCGGAATCTTAAGGCTGATATTCTTAAGGTTGTGTTCCTTGGCCCCAATGACGGTAATGGCATTTTCGTCGACTACTGCCGAAGCGACTTGCCGCAGCCGAGCTTTCTCCAGCACAGGGCTGAAAGGAGATACGCTTTTCTTCGCAAGATACGGCCGCAAATATATGCCCGTGTGCGAATTCTTTGCGCGGGTAATTTGTTCCGGCGTTCCCAAGGCGACGATAGTTCCCCCTGCGTCGCCGCCTTCCGGTCCGAGATCGATCACATGATCGGCGCATTTGACGACTTCCATGTTGTGTTCGATGACGATGACGGAATG
Organism: Binatia bacterium; assembly: GCA_036258955.1. Classification (GTDB taxonomy): domain Bacteria; phylum Desulfobacterota; class Binatia; order UBA9968; family UBA9968; genus DATACQ01. The sequence goes on along the minus strand of DATACQ010000688.1, from coordinate 11,036 downwards.
GCCCTGATCGATTAATTCATTGAACGCCCAGAGCAGTCGTTCAATGTCGTGAAAATGCAGTCCCGTCGTCGGTTCATCAAAGATAAACAGCGTGCCTGTCTTCTTGGCACGCGCGATGTGAGCCGCTAACTTTAGACGTTGCGACTCACCGCCCGATAAGGTTGTGAGAGGCTGACCGAGACGAACATACTCGAGCCCGACCGCTTGGAGCGGAGCCAGCCCGTTCTTGATCTCGGCTATGTCTTTAAAGAATTCCAGCGCCTCAGTCACCGTGAGCGCGAGCACGTCGCGGATATTCCTGCCGCGGTGGACGACTTCCAAAATCTCTTCCCGGTAGCGGCTGCCGTGGCACTCGGGGCAGGAAGTGTAAACGTCCGAGAGAAACTGCATTTCAACTTTCTCGAAGCCTTCGCCGCGGCACGTCTCGCAACGGCCCCCTTCTACGTTGAAAGAGAAAGTCGAGGGCGTGTAACCGCGCAGCCGCGAGAGATCGGCTGAGGCGAATACCCGACGGATGCCATCGAAGGCCTTCATGTACGTTGCCGGATTGGAGCGCGGCGTGGTTCCCACCGGCGACTGGTCCACGAGGACAACTTCGGAGATCCTGTCCGCACCCTCTAGCCTAGTGCAGTCGGTGATCTTCGCGGACCTTGCCTCCTTCAGCTTTTTAAGGTTCCGATACAAGACCTCGTGGACGAGACTCGACTTGCCGGAACCGGAAACTCCTGTGATGCAGACGAGCACGCCCAAGGGAATTTCGACGTCAATGTTTTTGAGGTTGTTGGCGCGGGCGCCGGTAATTCTTATCGCGCGCTGTAGCAGGGGTTTACGGCTGCGCGTCGGCAAGGCAATGGATTTGCGGTGGCTCAAGTAGGCCGCGGTGAGCGAATTCTCATCCTGGAGCAAATCTTCGTAGGAACCGGCAAACATCAGTTCCCCGCCTTGCTCGCCGGCGCGCGGGCCGAGATCGATGATGTGGTCACATTCCTTGATAATCTCAGGATCGTGTTCCACGACCACAACCGTGTTCTGGTTGGCCTTAAGACGATGCAGAATCTGCACGAGGCGTCGGCTGTCGCGCGGGTGCAGGCCGATGGATGGCTCGTCGAGCACGTACAGCGTATTGACCAGCGAGGAGCCGATCGCCGTCGTGAGATCGACCCGCTCCAGTTCGCCGCCGGAAAGCGTCCGCGATTGCCGGTCAAGGGTGAGGTATTCAAGCCCCACGTCCCGCAGGTAACCTAAACGACGGCGGATTTCATCGAGAATCAAGCGCGCCACCTGATCCATGGCGCCCCTCGGCTTAAGGTCGAGGAAAAAACGATGCGCTTCGCCAACCGTCATGGCATTGATTTGACCGATATCTTTGCCATTGATCCGATAATGCAGTGCATCTGGTTTTAACCGGTTACCCTGGCAGTCAGGGCAGACGAGATAGGCGCGATAGCGCGCCAGCAGCACGCGCACATGCATCCGGTAGCTGCGCCGTTCCAGACGGCGAAACCAGCCGCGGATCCCTTTATAATCACCGTCGCCGCTTATGATCGCCTGACGCTGCTTCTCGGTAAGCTCGGCCCATGGTTTTGCTGTCGGGATGTTTTTTCGTTCGCAAAAATCAAACAGCCTCCGCGTCCGACGTTTACGGTTGATCCAGGGCTTGATAGCGCCTTCGCTGAGGGATTTGCCGGCGTCCGGAATGACAAGGTCGAGGTCGATGTCGATTACACGCCCAAAGCCGCGGCATGTTTCACAAGCGCCCAACGGGCTGTTGAAGGAAAACAGGTTGGGTGTCGGATTACGATAGGATAGGTCGCAATGCGGACAATGGAGCTGATTGCTAAAAGGTTCCCGCCGCCAATTTTCTTGCGGGAAGTGGAGGTTCAGGCGTCCTTTGCTATAATGAAAGGCCTGCTCCAAAGAACCAAGGATTCGTTTCTTATTCTCCGCGCGATAGGCAAAGCGATCTGCGACGATTTCCAGCGGCGCTTCCGCGCGCGGCGCCTTGGTGATCTCTTCGACTCCGACGATCGTTTCGCCATCGAGCAGGCGATGAAACCCGGCTTGGGTGAGACCATTGCGCATCTCTTCCCATGAAAGTGTGGCGGTGGGCAGCGGAAACGTTATTATCACCGGCGCGCCCTCAGGGAGCGCGCTGAGCTTGGCCAGGACTGATTGCGGCGAATCCCGTTCCACGATGCGCTCGCACCCGTGGCAATAGAGCACGCCGATCTTGGCGAAAAGCAACTTGAAATGATCGTGCAGCTCGGTCATCGTGCCAACCGTCGAGCGCGACGTGCGCACGGCTCGACTTTGATCGATGGCGATGGTCGGCGGAATGCTCTCGATACTTTCGACCTCAGGTTTGTCCATGCGCTCGAGAAACTGCCGCGCATAGGCGGAGAAACTTTCCACGTAGCGTCGCTGCCCCTCGGCGTACAGAATATCGAAAGCAAGAGTCGATTTTCCGGAGCCGCTAACGCCCGTGACCACCGTGACCGCATTGAGCGGCAGCTTGAGGTCGAGGTTCTTAAGATTGTTCTGCTTGGCGCCGCGTATTTGTATCCAACCCTGGCTCATGGTTACCCGTTCTATTGCAGACGATACTTCTCCACGAGAATCCGCCGAAAACGGGGCCCGTAGATTAGATCAAAGGTTGCTTCTTTGTCCGGAAACAGCGTTAATGCCGTTCGTTTGGCGTGCTCGACGACGTCTCGAGCTTCGTCTAGGGTAAGATCCACCTGCTGCAGCAGGGTAGCCGCAATGTCCATGGAGCGGCGCAGCCTACGCAGTCTGCGTTCCTCTTCCAACAACGCCTCTTTATCTGCATTCATCGCCGTGCACTCCAAGCGGAAGTGGGGCTAAAGAGCACAATGCTCAGTGTTACTCCCGGCAGCCGGATCACTAACCGTTAACGTGTAACACAGGAAATTCGTGAAGCAAAGATCGCGATGCGACATCACGGTTCAAAGTTCGAGCTTGAATGTAAAACGGCGGAAGATTTTCGACCGATTTCGAAGGGTGAATTGCCCGCGCCGGTTGCTTACGTCAGAGATCCCTCGACGGTGAGTTTCCCAGTCTGACTTTGAACATCGAACCTGCGCTCTGCTAATCTTCATGCATGCAGCTGGCGGAAATCTTTTACTCCATTCAGGGTGAAGGGCGGCTAATCGGTGTTCCTTCGGTTTTTATTCGCACGTCCGGTTGCAATTTACGGTGCGTGTGGTGCGACACGCCTTTTACTTCCTGGAAGCCGGAGGGGCGCCATTGGTCCATCGACGAGATCGCTGGCGAAGTTGCCAAATATCCAACTCGGTTCCTTGTGATTACCGGTGGCGAGCCATTCTTGGCCCCCGAGCTCGAAGCGCTGACGGGTGTGCTGAAACAGCGCGGCGGCCACATCACGATCGAGACCGCCGCGACAATCTTCAAACCGGTGACCTGCGACTTGCTGTCCATGAGCCCGAAGCTTGCGAATTCAACGCCTTGGAACGAGCACCAAGGGCGACTCGCCAAAATGCATGAGAGCCGGAGACTCGACTTTACCGTAATGAATAGCTTTCTCCAGCGCTATGAATACCAAATCAAATTCGTGGTGGATCGTCCGGCGGATTTCGAAGAATTGCGAGATGTTCTCGACAAACTCAAGAGCGTCGATCCCAGCCGCGTGCTCGTCATGGCGCAAGGAACCAAATCCCGACAAATACGATCGAAGGCTCGATGGATCGTCGAACTCTGTAAGAAGTACGGCTACGGCTACACGCCCCGATTGCACATTGATCTATACGGCAACCGGCGCGGCACCTAGGCAGGCGCGCAGACGCGGTTTTCGAGTTACGAGTTTTGAGTTGGGGTTTGTAAGCCGAAACGCGAAACAGCGAAGCCCGCTTTGCCTCTGGGCGTTTTCGAGCGGCCTGCCTCGGGCGCTGGTCCAAGGATTAAAGCAGGGGAAGGAGCCGGAGATTCGCTTCTGACGTCAGACCTTAGCTCTTGCGCTTAGCGCTTTGCCGACTTCCGGCCCCGCCGTGAAACGGATGTCGCGAATCTTGACTTTGCGCGGGTTTTCGACGGCTGGAGCAAACGGCGGAGCGCCGGTCTTTAGGCGCGAGTGTTCCAATATTGAGGGCGCCAGCAACTTCAGAATGGTCACAGGGAGCGCGCTCGTGAATTTGTAATTCTCCGCTTCGCGCCCCTGGACGTATGCCGTGACCACGCCGTAGTAGCGCTCGTCGATGTAAAAAACGAATGTAGCCGTGCGGTTCGTAGCGCGCGAGGAGATTAGCGCGCCTTGGCGATTAAACGCTTGAATACGATTGTCGCCGGAACCGGTCTTGCCGCCCACCGGGATGGGCTTCCCGTCGGGATACTTAAATACGCCCTGCAGCCGGCGTGCGGTTCCGTGCGCCACAACCTCCGCCATTGCATTGCGCGCTGCGCGCGCTACTTCCGGCCGCAATACGATTTCGCCTTTGTCGGAACGGCGCTCCAGAACCGTTTCGTAGGGCGTTCCCGGGGCAAAATGGACCTTCGTAAGGCTTGTGCTCGGCCGGCGCACTCCATCGTTTACCAGGATTCCGACCAGTTCGGCGAGAGCAATGGGGCGATCGCCGGAGCTGCCAATTGAAGTGGCATAGGACGGCACCAAAGTCTTGAACGGGAATCCCAGTTTTTGCCAATGAGGCGTCAGGCGTGCGAAAGCGTCCCGTTCGATTTTTATACGCAAACGCAAGTCCTGCGCCCTGCGGTTGCGCGGGCTAAGCAGCCAGGACGAGCCCTCCATCCGCGCCTTGTGACTGACCTTAAGGAGATCGTCCCAGGAAAGGTTCGGGTTTCTTCTATATTCGCCGGCGCACCACAGGTCCAGTGGGTGAATCGAGAGCAGATAGGCGTAGTCGACCGCGGTGAGCCGCGGGTTTTGATAGGCGCGGAACAACCGCGCGGTCGTGTCGACGGTCGGGTTTACGTTGTACTTTTTCAGCCACTCCGCCAGCGCCTGTTCGTCGGCTCCGATACGCCAGGCGAAGAAGAGAACCGCCAAGCGCCGCTCGGGATTGGGCCGGCGGCCAACCAGTCGGGCGACGATCTTTTCCGGGCTTTGCCCCCGATAGCTATGATATGACCGCCGCAACGCTGCGCGCGATTCTTCCTCGGCGATTTCTTCGAGCATGCGGCGGCGCTCGGGATGATCGGCTTTGGCGAGCACGTCATCGGCATTATAGGCGAGGCGCGCGCGATGATAATGCACGATGTCGCGCATCAAACGAATGAACACAAGATTCGTGGAGCTTTGAAATGCCTCGCGCAGCGGCAGGATTTTGCTGTTGTCGAGGGGATCAAAGTTCGCGAAGTCATGCAGGCCGCCCCCGGTAAAAAACATTTCGCCTGGGCTAGCTGAATAGCTCCGCTCCATCGCGTTTTGCAGCATCTGGTCTAAGCCAGTCTTCGGGTTTGTTTGCAGGGCTTCTACGGCCCAGCGGGTCAGCGGATCGCGTGCGTTCTTTGCCGCTTGCGCCAGCTCTTGGCTCGTGAGTGTAGAGAGTTGCGCATGCAGCTCAGCGATGATTTCCAGATAATGCGTTAACGTGCGCAACTTGGCAGTGCTCCCGAGCTCGAGTTTCACGCTTTTGTTGAAGTCGAATGGGGTCGCAAGATTGTCCGCTTGTACCCGTATCATGTTTCCTTGCGGTGTCGGCTCGACGAGCAGGAACGAATAGACGATCTTTTTTGGATCGGCTCGATTGAGAAGGTACTCGCCGACCAACCCTTTCGCCTGCACGACCGCAGGATCGCCCAGGCTGTTTAAAAACTCGGTCACTTCTTTCTGTAGCGGCACGTCAATCGTGCTTTGCACTTCCAGGTGGAGGCGATTCAAATCATACACGTTGTGAATGCCCAAGTACTCCATCGTGGTAATGCGGACGGCATTGGCCGCTTTGTTCTTATAGGACGATGGCTGTGGCGTGACCGGCGCCATGGCGAGATATTGCACCGGAGTATTTTCGATCGCCTCGGCCATTTCCTTGTCGATGATCCCCTCGCGCGCCATCAGCCGGGCGAACTGGAGGACCTTTTCCTCCAGGCCGGCACGGTCATCAACCAAAAACGCCGAAGGTGAACGAACGGATACGAGCAACGTCAGCATCTGCTTGTAGACGGTGACCTTACGATTTGACAAACCCGGCTCCGCCAGCGCGGCGAGCGCTTCTTTCAACTGGGTGCCGAACCAGGCGTAAAGCCCCTCGCCCAGACCATGAATTTCGCCGTAACCGGGCGCCGCGGCAAGCGGCACGGTATTAAAATAGTCCACGATGATACGCTCGCGCCACGCGCGAGTATTCTTGCCGGCGCGATACGCCTTGAGACTGGCGCTCACAACTTGGCGCAGCTTCTCGACCGGCGTCTCCGTCCGGCCGTTGGGGGAGTGGCGAAATTTCTCCAGCTGCACCGCGAGGGTGCTGCCACCCTGCAGCGGGACGGGCAGATAAAGCTTTCCCGCGATGTAATACAACGCCGCCTTTGCCAGACGGTCCCATTCGATGACGGGGTTCTGCCAAGACGCGGCCGGGCGATCGAGGTCGCGGTTCTCCAGAAACAGCAGTGTTTTGACGAGAAGCGGAGGAATGGCTTTGATGCCTTTGAAGAGAAATTCCGACTGGCCGTACTGGAAAAGTGGGGGTGCATTAACTCCGTTACCCGGTTGTATGCCATGGACGATTAGGCCCGTTTCAGGCGGCTCGGCGTACGGCGGCGCGATGCCGCGGCTGATGAGATTCGCCAGCGTTTCTGATTGGCGCGCTTGCTGGGTGACGTGGTAGCCAAGCTTTTCCAGGCGCGCTTGGAACTCGGCCAGCTTTGAATAACCGCGGCGATTATCAAAGGGAGCCGGGCGCGGGAACTCGATATTGGAGCTGCGTCCGGCGGCAAGTTCAAAGGAAATCCGATTGTTGGTCGCGGTGAAGATCCACGACTGCAGCACCGACGTGCGGATTTCTATGATCCCGAACAGAATGATAGCGAGTAAAAAAACGCACCATTTCAGCCAGCGCCTGGGGGAACCGGATCGGGTGACGAATAAGCGGGAAGCTAGAGAAGCGGTGGGCTCAGCATCAGAGGAGATGGAATGGCCGTCCATGGACGCAGGGGAGTATACCATATTCGGCCAAGATTCATACGTTGACTTTTTGACAGTAAACGTTTGCAGGGAGCTCTTCGCTAGCGTCATGCGCGCGTAAGATGCTAGCGCTTACTTCGGACGTCATTTCATTTAGGACCGTGCGACTTTCTCTGCGGAGTATCCGCCTATGACGCCGTCTCCCTTGTACGTAACTTAAACGGACTTCTCGGTTGTGCCACTTGTCACCGGTAACGCTCCCGGTTATATCCGGTTATATAGATGCGATCGTGAAGGAGGACGGCATGAAGATTCAGAAAGTAGCCGCCATGGTGATTGCCGCGGCATGCTTGCTCACCGGACTTGTCTCTTACGCAGCGGGGGCCACTATTGACGACTTATTTGCCGGCATTAACAAGCTACCGGCGCAGGAACGGCAGCGGCGCCTCGAAGAGGGCGCGAAAAAAGAAGGCAACCTGGTTGTTTATTCGAATCAAGGAGTGGAGACCATCCAGGAGTACTCGCACGCGTTTCAAAAAAAATACCCATTTATTAAGGTCGATGCTTCGCGCCTCCAGGGAGCCAAAGGCTTGGACCGAATCCTGCTGGAGCATCGCGTCGGTAAGCTTCCGGCGGATGTCGTCGGGGTGGACTTCGATAATATCGGCGAACTAATGAAAAGCGGCATTCATGCGCGTTACGACTCACCGGAAAAAAAGCACTTTCCGAATCAGTTCTGGGATAAAGACGGACGCTGGTACACCGCCGATTATACGCTGGTGGTAATCGCTTATAACACCAACCTGGTGAAGCCTGCCGAAGCTCCCAAAGGCTATCAGGACTTGCTCAGCCCGAAATGGAAGAACGATATTTCTATCGATAATGAACCCGAGCAGGCCGTGTTCGCTTGGCTGATGGACTGGGGAGAAGAGAAGACCGCCGCGTACATGAAAGCTTTGATGCGGAACGGCGCGGTAGCCCGACGGGGCCATACCCTGCAAGTGCAATTGATCTGCAGCGGTGAGACCAAGATCGCCGTGGAGGTCTATCCGCCGCGCGTATTGCAGATGAAGTATGAAAAGAAATGTCCCATTGCCATGGTATTTCCCGATCCAACTCCGGGATCGTTAGGCAGCCACACCGGTATCGTCAAGAGCGCAAAAAACCCCCATGCCGCGGCCCTCTATATTGATTTTGTGTTAAGTGAAGACGGCGTTGCCGCCTTGGCGCGAGGCGGCGGCACGATCTCGGCGCGCAGAGGCGCCAAGGCGGGGTGGCAGGAAATCATCAACGCAGTCGAGAGCAAAAAGATTCGCACGGTGCTCATCGGCCATGAAAAAATGGCCGAGGTAAAAGACAAGGGTTACAAGCTGATCGAAGATATTATTATACGCAAGCAACTCAAGTAAGCGCGCGCGGCAGTTTGAATGAAGCCTTCGGAGGCTGCGCATGCTTCGTCGCCGCCCACGGGGTTGTAGGTACGTTCGGCTTGAGACCGGATTCCGATCGCCGGCTTAATCTCTTTTTTACTGTGGGGAACGCCGTGAATATTTTAAGTAGGCAAAAGAGAAATGGTCGGGGCGAGTGGATTTGAACCACCGACTTCACGGTCCCGAACCGTGCGCTCTACCAAGCTGAGCCACGCCCCGACCGGCTAAAGCTAACATAACGCTTTGAGAAAACAACCAGCGCAGCGGCGCCGTTTTGGGTTGCGCGTCTCGAGTTCCGGGTTAAAACTCGAACTCGGAACTCGATACTGCGTACGCCGGCGCCGTCGTCATGCGGCGGCCGCCATGCGGCGCATCTTCCCAATTGTGCTTGCATAGTCCGAAGTTTTAAAAATTCCCGAACCGGAAACAATGACCTCCGCCCCGGCGCGGACCACAACATCGATATTATCCGATTTAATGCCACCATCGACCTCGATAAGGACGGGTAGCTTGCGCTGCTCGACCAGTGCGCGCAGTTGGCTGATCTTCGGCACGACCTCAGGGATGAACGCTTGACCGCCGAAACCGGGAAACACCGACATGATAAGAACCATGTCGGCATCGACAAAGCAGCCGTCCACGCGCGAGAGCGGCACATCCGGATTAACGACCACCGAGGCTTTAGCGCCGAGCTCGCGAATCTTCTTTAAGCTTTCATTGGGATTCAGAGAGGTCTCAGGGTGGATGGATACCCAATCAGCGCCGGCTTTGATGAATTCTGGAGCGTATTTGTTCGGATCCGTGATCATCAGGTGCACGTCAAGTGGCATTTTGGTGACCTTGCGCACCCATTCCACCACCACCGGGCCAATGGTGATGTTGGGGACGAAATGGCCGTCCATCACATCAACGTGCAGCCAATCGGCGCCGGCCGCTTCCACCGCTTGGATCTCATCTTTGAGCCGGCTGAAATCCGCAGACAGAATCGAGGGCGCAATCTTTATGTTCTTCATGCTTCCGCCTTTTTCAAACGCGCGGCAAAAAAACCATCGGTGTTGTGCCGGTGGGGCCAAGCCATAAAGTATCCGTTTCGCGCCATGCTCTTAGCCTCCGCCGGGAGAAAATCCGCGGCGTCCTCGAGAATAAATTTGCCACAGGTTTGCAGAAATTTCTGCACGGTGTGCTCGTTTTCATCCGCCATCAGAGTGCAGGTCGAGTACACCAGCACTCCGCCAGGTTTCAACTGCGCCGCACTCGCAGCGAGGATCGCTTCCTGCAGCCGGGTCAAGCGCGCGATGTCCGCCGGGTTTCGCTGCCACTTGATCTCGGGATGCGAGCGCAGCGTGCCCAGTCCGCTGCATGGAGCATCTACGAGGATACGGTCGTAAAAACCTCCCGCCGGAGCGTCGGCCGCGCTTGCGTCCGCAACAAGCGAGCGAATGGATCTGAGCCCCAGCCGTTCGGCGTTGTCCTCTAATCTTTTCAGGCCTCGCTGTGAAATATCTGTGGCTAGAATTGCCGCTTCATCTTGGGTCAACTCCGCTAAATGCGTCGCTTTGCCGCCAGGCGCAGCGCACGCGTCGAGGATGCGTTCTCCCGGCCGGGGTGTCAGAAGATGGCCGATCAGTTGCGAAGCTTCGCCTTGTACCTGGAAGAGGCCCTCCTGAAAACCCGGAAGCTGATCCACCGCGAAGCCTGGCCCGAGAGTGATCCCTTGAGCTGACCATCGCGTTGGCGCCGCCGTGACCCCTGCAAGGCGCAGCACCTCCAGTAGCTCGTCTCGCGAGGTTCTCAATGAATTTGTTCGAATCACCAGCGGCGCTTCCTGATTGTTGGCTTGCAAGAGAGCGGTAGCTTCCGCAGCACCCAGGTATTCGCGCCACCGCTGCACCAGCCATTGCGGATGTGACCAGTACTGTGAGATTTCGGGTATGGTGACGCGTTCGCAGTCTGGCATCGCTGGAGGATTTTTTTGCGTTTCCTTCAGATACCGCCGCAGCACGGCATTGACGAATCCTGCCGCGCGCTCACGGCCGTGAACTTTCGCCAGATCTACGGCTGCATTGACCGCAGCGTAATCGGGAATACGATCCAGGAAATCCAGTTGGTACAGAGTCATGCGCAGCAAATTGCGAATGAATGGCTGGGTGCTTTCGAGGCCGCGGCGCATCAACGGATTTAGTTTAGCGTCGATTCTGCCCCGCCAGCGCAAAGTGCCATAGGTAAGTTCAGTAAGCAGCGCAGCGTCGCGACGGGATAGATCCGTCGAGCGCAACGTGCCGTCCAACAGAACGTCGGCGTAAGCTTTGTGGGTATCTACTTTCGTGAGGATGTCAGCCGCAAGTCGACGAACATTGGAAGCGTTTTGCTCCAGCTCAAAGACGCTCACCTTGAGTGATCCTTGCGCCGCGAACAAACTCGTCGGCGTTCAATCGTCGTTTCCCTTCAAGTTGCAGTTCTTCGAGACTCAGAATACCGTCGCCGGTGGCGACCCAGAA
>DATACQ010000687.1:0-9428 GCA_036258955.1 Binatia bacterium | reverse complement strand
ACCCCGAGTGCTGCGACCAAGAGATTGAGACGTAACCAATGTGGTGGTTTCCGCATTCTTCTGTAGAGAAGCGATTAGCATGCGCGCCTGGTCCTGTACCTTGGATGGAGAGTCGGCGGCATGTATCAGTGGCCCAACGGGATCAATCACTACGCGTGTAGCGGCGCTTTTCGCGATATGGTTGTTAAGCTCGACGATAATCTTTTGCAGATCATTTTTGGCGGTGATGTCGCTTACGCGCGCCGTAATGAGAGCCGAAGCGTCTAAGATGATCAAGTTCTTGCGCTCGATATGGGAGCTTAAGTCCCAGCCCAGTGAGGTCGCCTGCTCGACTAGATCGGCTGGCTTTTCATCGATGGCGACGTACAGCGCTTTTTCACCATCCTGCAATGCCTGATAGAGGAATTGCAGCGCGAATATGGTCTTACCGGTTCCTGGTTCGCCCAAAACCAGATAGATTTTTCCGCGGCGGAAACCGCCATCCAGCAATGAGTCCAATTCCGGAATGCCGGTAGATACGCGCTTTTCGTTCATCTGCGAAATTTTCGGGCCGCATTCATCTGGGCCAGATCTCCTCAGGACGCCGTTTTGCGGACCTTCCACCGCCCGCTGCGCTCCTTGAGCTCTGCCCGTACCCGTTCGATTTCCGCTGACATTCTTTCCTGCAGTTTGATGAGTTGTTCCTTTTCACTCCGCGCTTGAAGTTCTCGGGCGCTCTCTTCAGCCTTAATACTGCCTGAGGCCGCCGCGCGTTCTCCAATTGCCTCAACTCGCGGCGTGAGAGTCTGCACAGCGGCAACCGGCATATTCTGAAAGCGCGCGATATCAGCGCCTCGATCTGGCAAGCGGTACATCACGGTCTGGGCTCTTTCCGCCAGTTCTTTGATCTCGGCCTCTCGCCTGTCGAAAGCGCTCAATCGCTCTCCTACATGATTCCGCAGCTCTTCGATTTTCGCGGTTAGCTTATCTTCGAGGCCGCGGACGAGCGAGGCCACCGGTGCCGAAGCCCCACTCAAATTGGTAAGCTCCGCCCGGAGTGCACCCGTTTCCGTGATGAAGGCGCTGGCGGTTTGCTCAACTCGATTTTCAATTAGATGCAGTTTTTCCGCGAAGTGCTGCTGCACGTGTTGCATCTGTTTGTCGATCGACTCTCGAAGGACCGCCATGGAGGATGCGTAGGACGCCTCCGCTCCCTGATTAAAGTTGCTCTTGAGGGTTGCGAGCTCGCTTTCCAGCCTCTCTGATATCGTTGTGAAACGCTGAGCGCGTTCCGCGTCGCGGTTCTCAATCAGGTTGAATTGTGCCGCGAGTCTTTGTTCGAGCTCGCCAATCTTTGTACAAAGCACTTCGTTAAGAGCAGGGGAAGAGGTCAACGCGGAGGAGCCAGTATTCTGAGTTTCAAGAGCCGTTCGCAAACTAACAAGTTCCTTCTCGGCGCGGCTTGCAGTCTCCTCTGACTGCCGTATACGGTCGCTCACATCCTGGTTATAGTGACTCAAACGGTTGGTGAATCGCTCTTCAATCTCGCCTAAACGCGCGCCGAGTTTTTCATCCAGGCCTCGAACAATTGAATCAAAGGACGAAAGGTCCGGCTGATCGAGGGAGTTAGCAAGTATTCTGATCTCATGCTTTAGAGCTCCGACATGCTGCTCAACGTCGCGGGTGAGTCCAGCCATCCTCTCCTCGGCCTGCGCTGCCCCGCGTTCGATGTGGCTCATGCGCTCGGCGAGGACAGTCAAATCCTCGACAACTTTACGCAATGGTTGGTCCTCAACCCTTTGTGACTGCAAATTCGTCTGCAGTTGGCTTTGCAATCCCGCGATGCTGGTTTCTACCGCCTCGTGCGAGCGTTCCAAGCCCGTGTAGCGGTGTTCGATTTGACTCAGTCTTTCGCTAAGCCGCGCTTGGACTCCTATCAGTTCGGCGGCGAAAGACTCGCGGAGTCCCTTTGCCCAATGATCTAAACCTTCACGCTCGATTGCCACTTGTCGCTGAATATCTTGCAGCGCGCCGCTAAGCTTGCGCTCGATTTCGCATAGATCATCATGGGCCGGCCGGAAAGCTCGCTGTTGCTCGGCAATTTTCTCGACTTCAGCCCGGAGCCCGGTCATCTCACCGGAGAGATGGTTTTCCAGCCGTGCTAATCCGCCGGCGCTCGCATCCGCCTGCGCTTGCGTCCGGTCTATTGCGGAGTTCAGCGCGAGGAATCGCTCTGCCAGTTTCTGAATTTCCGGTCGTACGCGGCAGAGTTCTTCGTGATCATTGCCGACGACCCGCAGTTTTTCATCGGTACGCGCCTCGTGCTCAGCGAACCGGGCGTCGAGAGCGGCCGACAGTTCCTGCTCCTGTTTTTCCCGTTCGGTCTCCCGAGCCTCTAGCAGCATGAATTTTTGCGCTGCGTGATGTTGCGATTCTTGAATCTTAGCGGACAGTCTCAATTCGAGTTCTTGAAGGTTCCGATGGATCGCTGGATCATTCAGTCTTGCCCCAATTGCGGAGAGCTCTTCAGCTGTTCTATTACGGAACCCGGCAGCGGAATTCATCTCGGCTTGAATGAGCGAGTGGTTGCGACCCGCGAGTTCTTCGAGCTGTGCCATGCGCTCTGCGAGTGTGCATAGTCCCGAGTCCAAGTGTCCGAGACGCACATCGCGCTCGGCCTGTCCATTCTGTGCCTGATTTATCCGTTCTTGAATTTCTTCGATTTTCGCGCCCAGTTCCTGAAGCAGTATATTGGGTAAACGGAGCTCGCGCTGTTTTTTGTTGAGCTCGGCGACTGATGTGTTGAGCGAGGCGATCTCAGAGTTGAGGCTCCCAGTCGTTTGTTCGAGTTGCTCTGCGTTCCGCAATGCGAGCGTTCGAAACTGCCAAGTAACGGATTCGGCTTGAGCGATACGGTCGGCAAGCGAGCGCGTCTCTGACTGAAAATGCCGCGTTTCCGCCTGCACGCTTTTGATACCGTCGAGTTTATCCTTTAAGTCTTCCTGGAGGGCGCGGATATCACTGCCGAGCGCTTCGGCCAGCTTTTCCAATCCCGTATGACGGCCTTCCAGTTCAGTTTGACGCGCGGTGAGTTTTCCCGAGATATTTTCGAGTTCTTGAACTGCTTGTTTGGCGGCTTTTGCTGTAGTCGCCGTAGTTTCGAAGCGAGCTATGCGTTCCGCGCAGGCGGAGATCTCGGATTTAAGATCCATAAGCTCCGCCTCGCGGGTTTCGATGACTTGGTATTGCAGTTCGGATATTTGACCGACTAGCGCCGATTCAAGCTGCTTGATCTGGTCGGTCCTTTGGGCTTCGCAGACTGCGAGAGCCTGGGCAACTCCGAGATCCGCTTCCGCTTTTCTTACCAGCCAGTCAAACAGTGAATCGTTGTTCTTGCCCATCGCTTGTCCTTCGCGGCCGGATCGAGTTTCGCTCTTGTCGTCGAACAATCCCACTGAAATAGCTCCTGTATCCGAAGATTGGAGAAGAATATACCCGGCTGCGATATTTATCGGTCGTTGGCAAGCCAAACTTATGCCAAAGGTGGACTTGTCGACTCTTTGGCGAAATCGCGAGCTGATTCTTGGGTAGAGGAGTCGAAATGGGCGCTTTAGCGCTCGTAATCAGACGATCACAGACGGAAAACCGTCGCGAGCCAAAGCTGTGTCGCAACTTTTCTGAGCTCATCAACCGTTCCCGTTGGAATTTGCTGGCCGTCAAAGGAATGACAGTGGGTGCGTCCGTCTTCGCTGCTCAACCGGTTGTCGACGAACGGGCGAGTGATTTGGCGGCCAACGTGGCTCCGGTTTAGCTCTGCGAATCAGATGTCCGCGAACTTTGAAGGTGCCGATCCTGCAAACTTTCTTCGTGCGCCTCAGCGATGTAGGTAACGGCTACTCTTTGCCGCTCAATTCTACAGTACGCATTGTTGTTTAGCCTTGGCAAGGTTATTGCGTTCCGTGCGCTCGGCGATATCTCTCGTTTGCCGAGCCGTCGCACCACGGCGGCATGATATTGATGATGCGTGAAGCGAAGCATCCACGCAAAATACTCTTGGTGGATGACTCCGAAACGATTCTCACGTTGGAATGGATGATTCTGAAGAACGCCTATGAGGTAATGACGGCGAAGGACGGCATAGAAGGCGTGGCTCAGGCGCTGGCGCTTCAGCCGGATCTGATTCTTTTGGATGTCATGATGCCGAACATGAATGGATTCGAAGCGCTTCGCGAACTGCGGCGTCGTCCCGCGACCCGCGCCATTCCAGTTCTCATGGTAACCACGACGGGCGAAGAAGAAAGCATGGAAACGGCGTTCGCGTGCGGTTGCAATGACTACATCATGAAGCCGATTGATGGCCAGGAGCTATTGACAAAGGTGCGAAGTTTTCTCCCCGTCTGAGGAACAGAGGCAGAAAAGCCACGGCTGTCTTCCACGCAATCCGCGCGAGACATCGGACGAGATACTGCGTGAGGACGAGACGTGAGACTGCAACAAAGTTGACTCGAAGCCAATGCTCGCGGAGCGTTGCAGGTAACCAACATGACGGTAGCGTGAGTTTGAAGCTAGAATCGACGAGCAGTGTGCGGCCAAAGATGTACCTCTATCCTGGACAACTTTTCGCCTCCGTCGAGCCTAGGGCCGTCACAACCATCCTGGGATCCTGCGTGTCTCTATGCCTATGGGATCCGGTGGCTATGATCGGCGGTATGAATCACTACCTGCTACCCTCGGCGGTGGCCGGCGCGGTTGGATCGCCGCGATTTGGCACCGTCGCCATTGAAACTCTGGTTGCGCAGGTGACTTCCTTGGGCGCGGTTAAGGACCGCTTGCGGGCGAAACTCTTTGGCGGGGCGTGCGTGATCGAGGCGTTTCGCCAAAATGCAGATCATATCGGGATCGTCAATGCTCAATTCGCAGAAACTACTTTGCGAGCCCTGGCTATTCCAATCGTGGAGCAGGATCTCGGGGGCCACAGAGGTCGGAAACTCATTTTCAATACCGACGATGGTGAGTCATGGGTCAAATATCTTTAGCAGGATACTGGAACTGGTTCTCGTGTGCAGTAACACAGTAGACCTGCAATACGCGGGGTTCCAACACCCGCGTGCCGAGGCGTTCCTCGGCGATCTATCAAATGGTCATAAAGACATGTCTTTGCGGGCGCGGCTAGGAAGCGAACTATGGCCGTAGATATCGACATTGATCTCGAAACGATCGTACGCACGTTTGCTGCTGAGTGCGCCGAACGCATCGCCGAGATGGAAGAGGCAGCGCTGGCGTTAGAGACGCGGCCGCACGATGCAACACTACTGGAAGCGATTTTTCGTGGCGCGCATACAATCAAGGGAAACGCGGGCAGCCTAGGATATGCATCTTTAGCCGAATTTACTCATGCCATGGAGGATCTTTTACAGCAATTCCGTAGTGGCGCGGTTCCGGTATCGCGAAGCGCTATAACGCTGATGCTCGAATCTCTCGACGTTTTACGAGAGCTCGTTGATGCGGCGATTGCTGGCAGTGACGCGTTGAAGCCACATCATGCCGAATTACTCAAGAGATTGATCGAACGCGGCATGGATGCTCGTCATCGCGGGCTTGATGATGCGGCGAACCGTTTTCGAGAAGGCGATCCTGCCGCTAACACGCGGGCAACGGCTGCCCCCGGGATCCGGCATGACGACCCTTCCGTGCTCTCTAGCCGAAGCGGCACGATCCGCGTCGACATTCAAAGACTGGACCGAATGCTCAATGTTGCAGGAGAAGTTGCTATAGCTCAGGGGCGGTTGCGCTTGGCACTGGGCGGAGGAAGCCCCGGAAAAGATGCCGTCGAAGCGCACGAACAAATGGAACGGCTGTCGTTGGAGCTACAAGAAGAGATTCTGAAGCTGCGCATGGTGCCGGTTGGCTCCATGTTTCGCCAGTTCATTCGCGTCGCTCGCGATGCCGCGGCGGCAGCAGGCAAGCAAGCGCGCCTAGCCATGGAAGGTGAAGAAGCGGAAATCGACCTCAGCATAGTCGAACACCTCAAGGACCCGCTCATGCATATGGTGCGCAATGCCATTGACCACGGGATAGAAACGCCCGAGAAGCGAGCGGAAATAGGTAAGGAGCCATGCGGGTTGGTGCTTCTAAGAGCTTTTCACGATCGCGGCAGCATCGTTATTCAATTGATCGACGACGGAGCCGGCTTGAACCGAGAGCGCATCATTGCGCGTGCGAAACAGGAGGGGGCGATAACAGACATTGACAAAATGTCCGATCGCGACATCTACGAACTGATTTTTGAGCCCGGGTTCTCTACGGCGCCAGCTGTAACCGATTTATCGGGCAGGGGCGTCGGCATGGATGTGGTGCGGCGCAATATCGAAGCCTTGAGAGGCACTATCCAGCTCGAAAGTGAACCGGGCCAAGGCGTGACGGTAACGATACGCTTGCCTTTGACCTTGGCCATCATCGAAGGATTCAGCGTTGAGGTCGGTGGCGATACGTATATATTGCCGCTCACTGCCGTCCTGGAGTGTTTAACACTTCCACAGGGAGAGCGCCGCCAAGACGCCTTCGGCGTCATTAACTTGCGCGGCGAGCCCCTGCCGTACATTCGCTTGCGACATCGATTCGAGATTGATGGCCCGCCTGCCGCCCGTGAGAACATCGTCGTCGTGGCGGCTAATGGGATCAGGGCAGGGCTCGCGGTGGACGCGCTCAACGGCCCACGACAAACCGTCATCAAGCCGTTGGGCAAGACATTTCAGCAGGTGCCGGGGATCTCCGGCTCCGCGATTCTTGGGAATGGCCGCGTGGCGCTGATCGTGGATATCGCCGGTTTGTTACGTGATCTGCAGAGCGCCGTAACAATCGCGGGTATGGCGCCAGGGTCAGCGTCGACGGTGGAAGAACTTTGATCAGGTCGCGACTCGTGGAATGGGAGCCAGTCATGCTTAAAAAAACGAAAATTCGCACCCGCATTATGATGGGTTTCGGCACGATCGTCACATTGCTGTTGGTAGTAGCCGCTACAGGGTACTGGGCGGTTCAGACGGTCGAGCGGGGCATGGCGCGGTGGATCCAGCAGGACGCGAGCATCGCGGAGCACTCCGCTAGCGTACTGTCAAAGTACTTGAACCTGCGCCGGTACGAGAAAGACATTTTTCTCGCTGTCGGCAACTTGGAGAAGGTAAACGAGTCGTTCGCAAACTGGAGCCAGGCGCACAGCCAAGTCGAAAAGAGTATCTCTAATCTTGAGGAGTACGTGACGCAGTCGGAAGAAAAAGCCGTTACGAACCGCATGCGCTCGGAGCTGACAAAATATCAATCCGGAGTGTCCAAAACGTTCGAGGGAATTAGGACGCAGACCCTCAAGACTCCTCAAGAAGCCGCACAGTCGATGGAGGAGTTCAGAGATACGATACAACGACTGGAGAAACTGGCTGAGGATCTTGGGCGTGCCCAGAAAGAGAAATTGCAACCTGCTCGTTCTCAGATCGCTGACATGGCCCATCAGAATCGGCTGCAAACCAAAGCCTTGTTGTTGATTTTAGTGGCGGTTGCGGCGGCGCTGGCCATGCTTGTCAGCATTTGGATCTCGCATAGCATCTCAACACCGCTGAAGGTATTGATTTCGCGCCTGCACGACGTCACCAGCGGTGATGGCGATCTCACGAAGCGACTTGACGAGAGCTCGCGGGATGAGATCGGTGATGTTGCGCGGCTGTTCAATGCTTTTATCGCCAATCTAGCGCGAGTCATCGGCGAGGTTCGTAATGCCGCGAACGGTCTGGCGGCAGCGTCATCGCAAATCTCCTCATCGGCCCAAATGTTGTCGCAAGGGACCAGCGAGCAGGCGGCTTCCGTCGAAGAGACTACGACAAGCTTAGAGGAGATGAGTGCCTCGATTTCGCAGAATGCGGAGAACAGCCGCCAGATGGAACAGATGGCTCTTCAAGGCGCGAAGGACATGGAGCAGGGCGGCGCCGCGGTCGCCGAGTCAGTTCGAGCCATGAAGACGATTGCAGAAAAGATCACGATTATCGAAGAAATTGCTTACCAGACTAATTTACTCGCCCTCAACGCAGCCATTGAGGCGGCCCGAGCTGGCGAGCACGGCAAAGGCTTTGCTGTAGTGGCTACCGAAGTAAGCAAACTCGCAGAGCGCAGTCAGGGAGCCGCTCAGGAGATCAGCGCATTGGCCGCTTCGACGGTGAAAGTGGCGGAAAAGTCGGGGGAGCTACTTAAAACGTTGGCCCCCGCCATCCGTAAAACGGCAGAAATGGTGCAGGAGGTTGCGACGTCCTCACGGGAACAATCGGTGGGAGTTGAGCAGGTCAATCGCGCGATGACTCAGGTGGACCAAGTTGGCCAGCGAAATGCTTCGGCGGCAGAGGAGTTATCCGGAACTGCCGACCAGATGGCATCGCAAGCGGACAAATTGCAGCAGCTGATGAGTTTGTTTCAAATCGATATGCCCGGAGGCATGGAGCCTCGGGTCGCCCGACAACGTGGCAACAACTTGCCGGCTGAAGGCAAGGCGTTGCGTAATCCCCCGGTGATCGCGAACCCGCATGGAAACGGGAGCAGTCAGGAATTTAGGCCGTGGCGCTAATCCAAGCTGAACGCCGTGAGCTACGACCAACTAGGATGCAGCATACGAGAGCGACGGCACAAGCCGGCAGTTCATGCGGAGAGACTCGCATCAGCATGAGGAGAGAGTCGGCGCAGAGAACGATATGACGGCATTTGAGCATGGAGCAGGGCATCATGGAAAGTGATCAAAAAAACATTGAGTCTGCGCAGTATTTAACATTTCAAGTGGCGGGACAGGAATATGCGCTCGCAATCAAGAAAGTGCGCGAGATCGTGGAGTATGGCAGCCTCACAAAGGTGCCACGCACGCCGGCCGCCATTCGTGGCGTCACAAATCTGCGCGGCAACGTCGTTCCTGTTATAGATCTCGCTCTGCTGTTTGGCATCGGCTCCGGCCCGATCACCGCGCGTACTTGTATTATCGTCGTAGAGACGAGTTGGCAAGGCGAATGCAGCGTCCTGGGAGTTCTCGCCGACGCGGTTAACAAAGTGGCGCAGTGGTCTAACGCAGACGTTTTGCCGCCGCCCGCTTTCGGCACACGAGTGCCGGTCGATTTCATAACAGGGATGGTCAAGTCCGCGCAGGAATTCGTGATAGTGCTTGAAATCGAAAAGGTGCTTTCGATGTCGGAACTGGCAGCGAGCGCGGCATTACGGGAGCTATGAGCTACCGATCACCCAGATCGTAACAGAGCAAAGACGAACACTGAAAAGCCGCCGCAGAACGAGGCGCCAGGCCAGGATGCGAGGGAACGAACATGAATTTAACAGCTCATGGTGTGAGCGTTAAGGTAGCTTTGGGCATTGGCCTGCTGCTGCTCGTAGTTTTGGCCGCGGGGGCCTCTTTCAGTGTTTTCTTTTTTGAC
>DATACQ010000686.1:0-5126 GCA_036258955.1 Binatia bacterium | reverse complement strand
CGGCCGCGAGCGGGTGGTGCGCTACGACCGCCTGGACGACCGTTCCAAACCGGATTATGCAGAAATTCGCCAAGCTTCCGATGTGCTCGTCGGCCCGGGTGAAATTGATCTGGTAAAACCTTACGAAATTCACACCGAGATCACCGTCGGCGAAAGAACTGTGGCCATCATCATTCGTAGCCAGCGCGGCGGCGACTTCAACCAGGGCCGATACATTCCGGAAGAAAACAAATATTATGAAAGCCTGGGTCCGCGCCAGACCCGTTGCGAAATGCTGCCGGCGCGCTAAAAAGGTTCAGGGTCTAGCGTCTCGTGTCTCGGGTTTTAGCCAGGATTAGTCAATCCTGACGCGCGCAATGTTAGTCCAGGGAGCAGGCCTCGAAGAGAGGGGACGAACAAATCAGTCTCGGGTGCCGTGTTTAGAGTCTCGTGTTAGTTAAAAACACTAAAGACTCGGTCCTCGCCGCTATAGACAGAGTTGTTTCCTTGTACGAAACCTCGTGAATAATCAGAGGGTAGTTTCGAGTTTTGAGTTTCGGGTTTCGCGTTTCGGTCGGAGCTCGAGCTGCGAGTTTTGGATTTCGAGGTTGCGGATTTCCGCTTTCAGCTTTCAACTTTTAAGAGGAGAGTGTCATGGCACGGCCCGAACGAGTAGAATCATCGATCCCCTACATCGAAGCGATGCTGAACTACCTCGACGATAGCGGTGAAAGACCTGAAAGCTACGGTGGCGTCAGCCAGCGGCTAGCGGACGAGAAGCGCAAGGGCAAATACCGAGAACACCGCACGAAGATTTATAACGCTCGCGCCATCGCCGGCCAACTCTCACTGGAGCGCGAAGGCTTTATCCTGGTCAACCACGACACCCGTATGAAGGACTTCTACGATGAAGATGAGGTGCGTTCGCTTTACTACAGGGAAACTGAGGAGCTGGTGAAAAGGACTTCCGGGGCTGCAAGGGTGCTGGTTTTCGACCATACGTTGCGCTCCGCGGACGAGGCGAAAAGGGAAGAGAAACAGATCAGCGGTCCGGTGCGGAACGCGCATAATGATTACACGGAATGGTCGGGACCGCAGCGCGTTCGCGACCTGTTGCCAGCCGAGGCGGAAGAGCTTCTCAAGCGTCGTTTCGCCGTCGTGCAGACATGGCGTCCCATCAACAGGCCGGTGCGGCGCGAACCTCTGGCGGTCGCGGACGGGCGCAGTATCGGAGAAAAAGAGCTGATTGCGAGCGCGCGCATCTACCCGGACCGGCGCGGCGAAGTGTACCACTCGACATTTAACCCCGAGCATGTCTGGTACTATTTTCCCAACATGCAACCCAACGAAGCAATCGTGTTTAAAACTTTCGATTCGGAAAAGGACGGCCGGACGCGCTGGACCGCGCATTGCGCGTTTGACGATCCGACGAGCCCGCCGGACGCCCCGCCACGTGAAAGCATTGAGATGCGCACCCTAGCGTTTTTCGAGCAGCAGGCATCTTTTAAACCATTCGCGAAAGAACTTGACACCGCGCAAAGGCGCGGCCACTGCGTCTCCTTGTCTCCTTGCCCAGTGTCTCCTTGTCTCTTCGTCTCCGTGTCTCCTTGTCTCCCTGTGTCCCTGTCTCCTTGTCTTCTTATCCCGCTGCTACGTGTAGTCCCGCTTATCAGCGTGTGATACAACCAAACATGTGCGAGATTTCAACAACGCTGAACCAGCAACGGGGGAAAGAAGGTTTTTCTACGGCTGGACCATCGTCGCGATCGGTTTTCTCGCCCATATCGCCTCGGCATTCTCGATCTCGAGCACGTTAAGCGTTTTTCTCAAACCGCTTTCCAGCGATCTCGGCATTTCGCGCGGGGTCTTTTCGCTCATACGCTCGGGAGAGATCGTCATCAGCTCGCTCGCGGCGCCGCTGATTGGCTCTCTACTCGACCGTCATGGGGGAAAGTGGCTCATGGCCGCGGGAGGTGTGATTTCCGGCGCCGGCTTTATCTTCCTGGGCCAGGCACGGGATTTTTGGCAGTTCCTGCTTTTTCGCTGGCTACTCATCAGTCCGGGCGACGCGCTCATGGGGCAGATGGTCGTGAACGTCTCTATCTCACGATGGTTCGTTCGCATGCGCGGACGCGCGCTTGCGCTCGCCGGGATGGGTCACGGCCTCGCCAAAGTCGCCATGCCTCTCTTAGCGGCCTCGCTCATCCTCAACCTGGGCTGGCGCTTAACCTGGGCGATTTTCGGCGTTCTCACGCTACTGTTAGTCGTAGGCCCCGCGTTTCTCATGAAACGGCGCCCCGAAGACATGGGACTTCTGCCTGACGGTGGCACGGGCGCACAGGTGGACGACAAAACGCCCGGAAGAAAAGCTGCCCGCTCCCGAGCCGGTATAAGCGCGATTGCGGACGTCCCCTGGAGCCGTGCCGAAGCACTCCGCACTCCTGCGTTTTGGCTCATCGTCACGACCTTCGGCGTGGCGAGCGTCGGCGTGACCGGACTTAACCTGCACGTTTTCGCTTTCGTCAGCGATCAGGGCCATGCGCCCATGGTGGCGGCGTTCGTTATGAGCATCATCGCTTTCATGCAGTTCAGCACCCCCATGGTTTGGGGGCTTTTCGCCGAGCGCATGGAGATCGGCCGGCTGATAATGGCCAAGTTCTTGATTCAAGCAGCGGGACTCCTGTGGGCGCTCTCCGACCCAGGAATCACCTCTCTCTACGGTGGGTTCTTCCTATATGGCATCGGCATGGGCGGCACATCCATCCTTTCGGAAATGATTTGGGCGAACTATTTCGGCCGCATCTCACTCGGAAAGATCCGCGGCATGGGTTCGCTGCTCACCCATGCCTTTGGCGCCGGCGGTCCGCCCTTTTTCGGACTCCTCTTCGATGCTACCCAGAGCTATCAACTCTCCTTCACTATTTTCATTGCCATGTTGTTCGCGTCGGCATTCCTCAGCCTCTTTCTTCGTCCGCCTAAGAAACAGAGACGTGGAGAGTTGATTTCATGAGCCAGCAACCCGCTCCGGAGATTTCGCCGGTGATGCGGGAGATCAGCAAATACATAGCGTCAGCGGTGCGTCGGCCGCTGCCTGCCGCGGTGCTCGAAAAGACCAAGCACCACATTCTCGACACCCTCGCCGCCATGGTATCCGGTTCGCGCTTGGCGCCAGGGAAGAAGGCAATCGGCTACGTCAAGACGCTCGGCGGCGCGAAAGAAGCGTGCGTAATTGGTACCCCCTTCCTCACCACCGCGATAAATGCAGCGCTGGCGAACGGCATGCTCGCACATGCGGACGAGACCGACGATTCGCACGCGCCATCGCTAACCCACCCCGGGTGCGGCATCGTGCCTGCTGCGCTGGCGATGGGCGAGCGCGAGCGGCGCAACGGGAATGCAACTATCAGAGCGGTCGCACTCGGCTATGACATCGGCTGCCGCTTGACGCAAGCGCTCAATCCGCACGAGTTTCGCGAAGACGGACATTCCACCCATAGTTTCGGACCGCTGTTCGGCGCCGCGGCGGCCGCAGGTTCGCTAGCCCGCTTCAAAGAGAAGCAAATCAGATACTTACTCTCCTTTGCTGCACAACAAGCCTCGGGCATCTCGTGCTGGATGCGTGATCGAGACCATATCGAAAAGGCTTTCGACTTCGGCGGCATGCCGGCGCGCAACGGGGTTGCGGCGGCCACGATGGTCGTTCATGGGTTCACGGGAGTCGATGACGTGTTTTCGGGGGAACGAAACTTTTTTGTTGCTTACGGTCGCAGACCGGATCCGACCGCGCTGACTCGTGATCTCGGTACAAGCTATGAGATCATGAATACAAACATCAAGCGCTGGTCGGTCGGGTCGCCGATCCAAGCACCACTGGATGCGCTGCGCTATCTGATGAGCGAACACCGAATTCAAACGAACGACGTCGCGAAACTTGTGGTGCGCGTCACGCATCAGGGCGCGAATACGGTGGATAATCGGCCCATGCCAGACATTTGCATGCAGCATATGTGCGCGATTATGCTTCTGGACGGGACGGTCAGCTTTGCTTCGGCGCATGACCAAAAACGAATGCGCGACGGCAAAGTCTTGGAACTGCGCAGGCGCATTCAACTCTGTGGTGACGACGGCTTATCGGCCGCAATGCCGAGCCGCCAGGGAATTGTCGAGATTACTCTGCGCGACGGACGCACGCTCGCGTATCACACGAAAGCAGTACGTGGGTCAGCAGAAAACCCGATGAGCCGAGCGGAGGTGGACGAAAAGAGCTATGGTCTAATGGCGCCTGTGCTTGGCAAAGAACGAGCGCGCAAGCTTTGTGATACAGCTTGGCGTCTGGAAAAACTCGCGGATATTCGCGGCTTGCGGCCGCTACTGCGCGCCTGATTTTACCGGATTCCGCAGTAAGAGCGGGCAAGCCTCGAGTCAGGCCAGTAGAGTTCCACGTCTTACAAATATCGAGCAGCGGTGTTTGTGCCTACC
The DNA here is from genome assembly GCA_036258955.1 of Binatia bacterium. Classification (GTDB taxonomy): domain Bacteria; phylum Desulfobacterota; class Binatia; order UBA9968; family UBA9968; genus DATACQ01. The sequence goes on along the minus strand of DATACQ010000686.1, from coordinate 668 downwards.
GAATGTTTCAAACCGTCGACTGAGAGAAGGGCGAAAATGACTGTGAAATTGCATGTTGGGTGTCTCGCTAGTTGAGGCCCCCTTTCGCTCGCACTCGGTACCTACGCTCAACTGGGGAATACGGATTTTATTCTTCTTCGGGCTCAAATCTCTCTGACGAAACAAAAAAGGCCGGAGCGTTTGACTCGGCCTTTTGCAACATCGCCGGCACAATGCCGGCCTGCCGTCCAGTGACGGTACTTGGGCGCGTCAAGCGTCGTAACTGCTATTTGGATTGGCGGCGCTTTCTGGGCCGCTTGGGACAAGCTAAAAAGTCGATTTTACCTGCCATCGTTTCGCCCCTTTCTCGCCGCAGCGGATAAAGCTGCGGCCCGCGTCTGTGCTGAGTGGCATTAGATCACTAAATTTGGTGCCGTGCACTTCCCACCCGCCGTATCGAGCTATTTCGCATTATTTTCGGTCACTTACGCCTATTCAGGGGTGCTAAACAGACGGTGCGCAAGCGGGCTCTACAAGAAAGTAAGTCCATGATGTGGAGTGGTGCTTTGCGGCCAGAATGAACATGTTGCATGATCGTCACTCGAGTTTGTCCGCTGCTCGTGATAGGCGAGGCCAGCAAGAGGCCTCTTCGTCGGACGGCTTGAACGATGTGAGCGTCTTCAACGGTT
>DATACQ010000685.1:0-3263 GCA_036258955.1 Binatia bacterium | reverse complement strand
GCCAAACGCATCCAGGAAGGCGCCGCCAAGGAACGAAAGCTCAACTTCATTCATACGTTTCGCGGCGCTCTCGCGCGCAATCATGTGCGGCTGTTCGAGAAGCGTTATCCATTTATCAAGGTCGAAATGGCCGATATGGGCTCGCAGGATGCGGCGGAACGGCTCATAGCTGAGGAAACCGCCAGTCGTCATCTGACGGATATTCTCAGCCTCGCCGTGCCGGACCTGCCGGTTATTCTTGAGCAGAATCTCGTTGCGCGCTATCCCACGTCGGCGACCAAACGCATCGAAAAACCGTTCCAGAATTTTCTCGACAAGGAAAATCGCTGGATGCCCTACTACTGGAGCGAGCACGGAATTTCTTACAACACCAATCTGTTTCCTCCCGACAAAGCGCCAAAAAGCTGGGAAGATTTATGCAAGCCGGCTTATAAGGGCCAGGTGTCCTTCGACCCGCCTGAGACTCGCTTCATGGTCGGCCTATGGACCTTGATGGGCGAAGAAAAATTCAAAGCCTGGCTGAAATGCATGGGCGAAAACCAGCCGATCATCCAGCGCGGTCACACACAGCGGATGACACTCATGCTCACCGGCGACCATGGGATTCAAGGAGATAATTTTCTCTACGCGGGCGTGCAAGAGAAGCGCAAAGATCCCAAAACGCCCTATGGCATGGTTTTGACGGCGCCGGTTCTTTCCTACGCCGGCGCTATGGTCATCAACAAGAACTCGCAAAATCCCTATGCTTCCGCGCTTTATACCGACTGGACCCTGTCGGAAGAAAGCCAGAAATACATCGCCGACGAGCTGCGCGGGCCGCTTGTGGGGAAGCATCCATATCTGCCCGATAACGTCAAGCTGGTGACCTACGGCTACGTGAGCGATGATATCGTCAACCGCCTGCACGAATATTGGAACCAGTATATCGGCAAGAAATAGCAGACCGCTGGCATTATGCGTGAGGCGGAAGGCGTGAGCGGCGCGAGGGAAAAACAGACTCTTGCCTGTTGCCTCTCCCCTCGTGCCTGGGGTCAGCGCGTCGCCTCCGGATCTTTTTGATCGAGCTTTTTTAGCAGCCTGCTAGCCTGGAAAGTCATTCGCGCCGATCTAACAGCACGTCCAGTGGGTCCTCTGACGGAAATGAAACGGCGCTATTCGTTCGATGGCGGCCGAATCGTTCTGGCGCTGCTCATCCTGATCCTCTGTTACCAAGTGCTAATTCCCTTGCTAATGATCGTCTGGACGAGCTTCAAAGTCGCGCGTCCGGGGGAGCCTGGCTTCTTCGATTTGAGTCTCTCCCTCGCCAACTATAGCCGCGCATTCGGCAGCAGAGATTTTTGGACGGCAACCTGGAACACGCTGCGTTTCGCGCTGGCTTCGGCATCCTTTTCTTTTGCTCTCGGGACCTTTCTGGCCTGGGTCGTGCACCGCACGGATACTCCGCTGGCGAAGCTCATCAATATATTAACCCTGGCCCGCATCATCATTCCCGGAATCCTGATCACCGTTTCATGGATCCTTCTCGCAAGCCCCAGTATCGGCGTCCTCAACCATTTCATCGAAGCGCTCACCGGGGCGAAGAGTTTTTTCAACATCTACTCATTTTGGGGCATGGTGTGGATCCATTCGCTGGAGATGACGCCGCTTGCTTATCTTTTATTATCGGCGGCGCTGCAATCCATGGACCCGCGCCTCGAAGAAGCTTCGGCGGTGGCGGGTGCCGGCAGTTGGCACACTCTCAAGCGAGTTTCATTGCCGCTGATCCTTCCGGCGGTGGGTTCGGCGATTATGTTGCTGCTGATTTATTCTGTGGAAAATTTTGAAGTTCCATTATTGCTCGGCGGCCGCGCGGGCGTGCGCGTTTACACAACGGAGGTTTATTACAATACCTCCAGGACTCCCACCGACTGGGGATTGTCGAGTGCTTACGCGATGGCCATCCTGCTCTTATGCGTCACGTTACTGGCTGTGCATTTCAGATTAGTGCGTCATGGCGAGCGCTATCAGACCGTGACCGGGAAAGATTATCGGCCGCGACGGATCGAGCTTGGCTTTTGGCGCTATGCGACCTGCGGAGTGAGCTTGCTGCTGGTTTTTCTCATCACCGGACTGCCTTTCCTGGTCATGCTCTACTCCTCGTTCTTGAGGCGCTATCAAGCGCCCACCGCCCAGGCTTTTCAGTCCATGAGCTTGGCGAACTACGAGACGATCTTCGCCGAGCATGCCTATTCGCTTGTCCCGATCTGGAATAGCACTCTGGTCGGCATTGGCTCGGCTACGGCCGTGATGTTGCTCGTCGCCGCGATAAGTTATTTTGTCAATAAGACTCGCCTGCGCGGTAGAAAGTTGCTCGACTTCCTCGGTTTCATTCCAATTGCAGTGCCGAGCGTCGTACTCGGTACGGCATTCCTGTGGTTTTATCTGCTCGTGCCCGTTCCAGTGATCGGCACGTTAATCATAATCGGCCTCGCTTATATTACCCGCTACATGTCGGTAGCCCTGCGATTTGTATCGAGTTCCATGCTACAGATCCATTCCGAGTTGGAGGAAGCCGGCCAAGTGGCGGGGGGCCGCTGGTGGGCGAATTTTCGCCGCATCTATTTGCCGCTGCTTCGACCCGGGATTATGGCAGGTTGGTTCTGGGTCATGGTCCATGCGTACCGGGAGCTAACCATCGCGCTCATGCTGGCGCGCTCGCGCAATCGCACCGCCGCCGTTGTGATTTACGATCTTTGGGAAAACGGCTCTTTCCCATTGCTGAGTGCCTTCGGTGTGCTCATTTTTGGGTTGCTGATTCTTTTAGTTTGGCTCGGCGATGTGATAAGCCGCCGTTTCGGCGTCCAGGAACAAGCGTAACGTGTGACGCCTGAGAAAGTGAAAATGATTTTCACCGCAGAGACGCAGAGGACAACGAGGGAAGAAGGTATTCTAAAAAAAACATTGCCCCTCTGCGCTCTCAGCGCCTCCGCGGTCAGAAATTCCCAATGACTTCAAAATCCCCCTTCGACAAAGGGACTCTAGGGGAATTGTCGAGTGCTGGAGGAGAGAATGAATATGACAAAAAAGCCGTTTGCATGGCCCAATAACGCCCGGGTGGCTTTCGTGCTGGGCATTGCCTTTGAGGCCTGGGACCGAAACAAACCAACCCGCGGTCGCACCTTGCAGGGAAGCGCGATTCCCGCCAATGCTGTTTGCCGATGGGACTACTCGACCGAAACCTTTCGCGAATTTGGTGCGAAGATCGGACTGAAAAAGCTCCTGGA
>DATACQ010000684.1:0-2927 GCA_036258955.1 Binatia bacterium | reverse complement strand
AATCATTTGCTCTACATGCGCGCCGATTCCCCGTACAAAACTATCCACGACGTGGTTAAAGCTTCCACCGCGCCGAAATGCGGCGCCACCGGCACCAGTTCAACCGCTTATTACGTGCCGAAGTTGCTCGACGAAGTCATCGGAACCAATTTCGAAGTTGTCCTCGGCTATCAGGCGGGACAGGACATCGATCTGGCCGTGGAACGCAACGAAGTGGTCTGCCGCGCCTTCACCCTCACTGCGTTCTTCGCGCGCGAACCCTTTACCACCTGGCGCAAGAAAAAATTCGTCAACGTGCTGGTGCAAACGGGAAGAAAGCGCGACAAGAGAATACCCGACGTTCCGACGATTTATGAATTGATGGACCAATACAAGAGTTCACCGGCGGACCGAAGCCTGGCAACGTTGGTGCTTGCCGCGGGCGATTTCGGCCGTCCCTATGTGATGCCTCCGAACACACCGGAGGAACACGTCAAGACGATCCGCGATGCCTTTGTAAAGACTCTGAATGACGAGGCCGTCAAAGCCGACGCGGCGAAGAAGAAACTTGAGATTGACCCATCCTCCGCTGAAGAGCTCGAAAAGCTCGCCAAGGAGGTGACCAGTCAGCCGCCAGATATTATCGCCAAGATGAAAACGCTGTTGGCGAAGTGACGTGATTTCACCACCGGAGCCCCTGCGGCGTCGCGACGTCGCAGGGGCTCTGATCATCTGCATAGCTCAGATTGTGATCATCAAAACCTGTTCGGCAAGGCAGGCATAACGGTCCCGTACCCGGGCGCCGGCCTCCGCCCCCTCGACCCATCCTAAGATATTTCCCCATAACTCCCGTTTACTTGATCGTAGACAGAGCTACCGCGCTTGGAAGCGCCAAAAAGCTATAGTCCCTCAGGAGATTCATGACTTGGTCGGGTGGTGCTAACGTGACGAAAAGTTTTGAAGATCGAAGATTGCATGCTGCGGAACGTGGATTGATTTTCGGCAAAATTTCGATGACGCTCTTTAGATGGAAATACCTTACGGCCCCCCCGGTCTCGATCCCCGTTTCACAGACTACACGAGACGCTTGGTACGCCTGCCGCAATGGAGGTAGCTATCGCAATCCAATCGATATCTGACGTTCCAAGACGTCCAATCAGTATTGAATTATTTAGTTTCCTCAGAAGTTACGTTCGGATACTGGCTGTCGTTTCGCTAATGTTATTTGAAGGTCAGTTTGCCAATGCGACATCTGCGCCTGCGGATGAAACCGAGAAAATCGAAGCTTTGATTCAGAATGTTAGAGACTTAAAAGACGCGACGTTTATCCGCAATGGCTCTAGTTACAATTCCAGAAGCGCGGCTATCTTCCTGCGGCGCAAGTGGCAAGCAAATCACGCCGAAGTTAAGACGGCCCGCAATTTTATCGACAAAGTCGCCAGTTTTTCCGGGACATCCGGGAGGCCTTACTTAATTCGCTTTAAAGATGGCACAGAGATTCATAGTCGCGACTTTCTAATGGCTAGACTAAAAGCGCTAGAGGGCTGATAATAATCGATTATGTCGGTCCTGGTAAAAACCATATTATTGCTCGCAGCCTCCAATGTGTTTATGACTTTCGCTTGGTACGCCCATCTTAAGAATCTAAATGATCGAAAGTGGTACATTGCCGCCTTAGCCAGCTGGGGGATCGCCCTCTTCGAATACCTCCTACAGGTGCCGGCGAACCGAATCGGCTACACCCAATTGAGCCTCGCGCAATTGAAGATCACCCAGGAAGTGATCACCCTTTCGGTATTTGTACCGTTTGCGATGTTCTATATGCACGAGCCGATTAAGCTCGATTATCTATGGGCGGGCCTATGCTTGGTAGGTGCCGTTTATTTCATCTTCCGGCCGTAATTCGGTTAGTTCTCTTGTGTGGCGAGAAATCTCTCGGCATCGATGGAGGCCATACAACCCGTGCCGGCGGCGGTGACCGCCTGGCGATAAACATGATCCTGCACATCGCCGCACGCAAACACGCCGGGGATATTGGTGTGGGTGCCGTCATGAGTCAGGATATATCCGTGCGGATCTAGCTCCAATTGCCCGATAAATAGCTTTGAATTGGGCTCATGGCCGATGGCGATAAATACGCCGTCGACTTTGCGTTCCTCCGACTTACCGCTCTTAAGGTTCTTAAGTCTTACACCCTTTACGCCGCCATTTTTGGGGTCGCCATAGATCTCATCAACCGTGCTGTCCCAAGTAAATGATATTTTCGAATTCTTTCTGGCACGATCCTGCATGATTTTCGAAGCGCGCAGAGCATCGCGTCGATGCACGACGTTTACCGTCGATGCAAATTTCGTCAGGAACGTTGCCTCCTCCATGGCTGTATCACCGCCGCCAACGACCAGCAGGTCTTTGTCTTTAAAAAAGAATCCATCGCAGGTGGCGCAAGCCGAGACGCCATAGCCCATCAGTCTGCTTTCGGATTCCAATCCGAGCAACTTGGCCGTCGCTCCCGTGGCAACGATCAAAGCCTCGCACGTGAACGCTTCTTTGCCGGCGATGAGTTTGAAAGGCCTTTGCTTGAGATCAACGGACGTAACCGTGCCGAAGATCACTTCGGTGCCGAAACGTACGGCTTGTTTTTTGAAAGCTTCCATGAGCTCCGGCCCCATAATCCCATCCGGAAATCCAGGATAATTTTCCACATCGGTCGTAATAGTAAGCTGGCCTCCAGGTTGAGATCCTTCGATAACGAGCGGCTCGAGATTGGCGCGAGCGGCGTAAATCGCGGCAGTGAGACCGGCTGCGCCGGAGCCGAGAATGATGAGACGATAGTGACTTTTTTTCTCCATGCGGTTTCTGTAACATAAACAAACATCGATGGACAAACTCAGCCATTTGGATGAGCACGGGCGCGCGCGCATGGTCGACGTGAGCGACAAGGAAGCGAC
>DATACQ010000683.1:0-4299 GCA_036258955.1 Binatia bacterium | reverse complement strand
GTCATTGCGGGCGAGCTGGCGTGATCCCCGCTTTCGCGAGGAAGCGAGACCCGGAATCCAGCGTAAGGGGGCGGGTTTCAAACCCGCCCCTACAAGTTTCCCGCTTCCGCGAGAATGACGAAATCGGACTCCGGACTTTTTAAAACGAACTTCAGTTTACAGGACACTAGGGCGCCGGCAGGGTTCGACTACTTCGGTGAAACGATTTTTCTTTTCGATCTTTAGCCTGCTCGTTCTTGCCGCTTGCATCGGTCACGAGCAAGATTTCGTGCGATCGCTGAGCGCGCCCAGCTTTGCGGATTGGATTCTCCTAAACGGCAAAATCATAACCCTGGACAAGAACTCTTCCATCGCGGAAGCGGTTGCGGTCAGGGACGGAACGATCGTCGCCGTCGGCAGCGATGGCGAAATGCGCCGCTGGCGCGGCCCGCGGACAACGGAAGTTAATCTGGCCGGCCGTGCGGTCATTCCCGGTCTCAATGACTCGCACATCCATGCCACGGCGGCGGGTTTGAGCTGGGATGGCGAGCTGCATTGGGAGAATCTTCGCTCGCTGGCTCAAGGGATGAACCAGATCGCAGTGGCCGCCAAGCAGAAGCCGCCGGGAACCTGGATCGTGGTGGCGGGCGGCTGGATGCCGAGCCAATTTGTCGAGAAGCGCTTACCGACACGCGCGGATCTCGATGCCGCGGCGCCGCGCCATCCGGTTTACATCCAGATCCTTGGTCACGCAGCGCTCTTGAACTCCGCCGCGCTGAAAGCCGTTGCAGTCTCCAGAGATAGCCGCGATCCGCCCGGAGGGCGATTCGAGCGCGACGCAAAGACAGGCGAGCTAACCGGCTACTCGCTAGGTTCGGGCGCATGGAAGTATGTTTACGATAAGATACCGCGTCCGCCGTTCGACAAAGCGCGCGAGAGCCTGCGCAGCTGCTTTCGCGAGCTGAACCGGTTAGGTATTACTTCGGTCGGCGACCTCCACACGGACGACGTGACCTTCGCGCATCGGCGCTTGCTGAATGATATGGCGCGCGCCGGTGACTTGAGCTTGCGTGTAAACTTCTATTTGGCTCCGGAACAAACTGCGGATCAACTCGAAACTTTTAGCCGCGGCGTTGCCGAAATCAAGCAGCCTAAACAAACGGAGATGTTTCGCTTCGCGGGTTTCGCCGAAGTAGCGGCGCCGGAGAACAGTGACCAGTTGGCCACGCCTGCTAAGTACAAGGCGCTCGGCGCTCCGGAGAAAGAGATTATCAGTCGCGCGATGCGATTCTTCGCCGCCGGCGGCCACAACTTTCAAATCCACGGAGGCCGGGACAGTAGGGCCCGCGAGCTTCTCGACACCATTGAAGCGGTGCACCGCGAAACAACGCTGTCTCGCTTGCGCATCGGCTTCACCCATCTCGAAGACGCTTCGCCAGAAATCATCCAGCGCATAAGAAAGCTCGGCGCCGGCATCGCCGTGCAGAGCCGACTCGCGGTTTTGGGCGAGAGCATTGCGCACGTCTGGCGCGAAGAAACGATTTTAAACGCGCCGCCCCTACGAACGATTCTCGATGTTGAGGTTCCATTAGGCGCCGGCAGCGGTGCTTTTCGCTCGGCCAATTATTCGCCGATGCTCGCGCTCTGGTGGTTGGTCACAGGGAAAAGCATCACAGGAACACCGATGCGCGATCCCAAACAAAACTTGACCCGCATTGAAGCCTTGCGCGCCTTTACGTTGGGAAGCGCATGGTTTACTGCGGACGAAAATCGAAAAGGTTCGATCGAGGCCGGCAAATTCGCCGACCTCGTGGTCTTGAACGGGGATTACCTGAACGTGCCCGTGGATGGCATTCCGGCATTGGAGTCACTTCTGACAATGGTGGGCGGGCGTGTCGTCTATGCTGCCGGCCCGTTTGCAAGGTTCGAAAAGTCACACTTATAAGAAAGTCAAACCAAATTTTCCCTTTCCTCCGACTGGAAAATCCCTCCTGGCCTCCCTTTCCAAAGGGAGGAAGAAACACACGCCGGTCCGCCACGGTTTTTCTTAAGGCGCGTTGCATTAAATTGTCCCCGTTTGATAAAGGGGGACGGAGGGGGATTTTGAAGAAGGAGTCCATGATCATGGCAAACGACGTTCTCAATAGAGAGCAAGCGGAGAAAGCACTTTATCCGGCGCCCGGCCTACCCGGCGGCGGCCAACTGGAAGTGCGCATGGAGATCTCACAATTTCATCCCGACCCGGATATTCGCTCCGTCGCCCGCCGGGTTAAGTTCTTCAACCTGGAGAGCTGGCACAACGAATGGACCGAGGTCGCAAAAAAGAACGAAGAGCTGGCAGCCGGCTTCCAACAAGAGAATCGCAGAGTGACAGCGCATGAATTTTATCTGCGAGCGGCGGATTTCTACCGGCGCGCCGTCGTATACATGCCGGATACCGATCCGCGCATGATGCCGACCTTCAAGAAACTGGAAGAAAATTTTGACAAGGCGTGGAGCATGGTGCCCGCGCCATTCGAGCGCGTGCAGATCCCCTACGAGGGCCAGACGCTTCCCGGTCTTTTCTGGCCGGGACGCGGCAAGCCCGGCACGCGCCTACCGGTTGTCTACAACTACGGCGGCGCCGATGGCATCCTCTTGCGCGGGGAAGACGGCGGGGCGGGACAGTACGTGCGCCGCGGCATGTCGTTCATCGACGTCGACGGCCCGGGGCACGGCGCCACGTTACGCGAAAAGAAGTTGTATGCGCCGCCGGATTCCGAGCGCGTCGCCAAGGCCGTTATCGATTACCTCGTCAGCCGATCCGACGTCGACCCCGAGCGCATTGGGCTGCATGGCTCGAGCATGGGCGGATACTCGGGCCCGCGCTCCGCCGCGGTGGAAAAACGCATCAAGGCTGTTGCCGTGTGGAGCGGCGCCTACAACCTGGTTGACGACATCTTCGACTACTACCCGCCGATTCAGGACCGTCTGCGCTGGCTGATGGGCGCCAAAAACCTGAAAGAAGCGCGGGAAAAAATTAAAGAATTCACATTAATCGGAAGAGCAAACAAGATTGAATGCCCGCTGCTCGTCGGCTACAGCCACGACGACCGGGTGATGGATCCGCGCGGCGCGCTCAATCTCTACGAAAATGCGGTTAATTCGCCCGATCGTTCGATGATCGATGGCGTCGGCCATGGTGAAAAGAATTTTTCACGCCGTAGCTATATTGCCGACTGGTTCATGAAGCAACTGAAAGCGGGATAAAAGATGCGCTCAGCGCGAGCGCGTTGAAGGTTCAAAGCCGGCCCTGAGCTTGTCGAACGGGTTCAAGGTTTTAATCCGTTGAGTGTTTCATCAAGAACAGGCGCTGCCTCGCCGTGAAAAAGTCGCCTAAGAACATTCATCGGCGCTCATTTTCATCTTTCCGTTTTCATGTTTCCGTTTTATTCCCCTCTGACCGGAGCTGCTCTAACGCGCGCTCCACCAGCTGACGGCGAAGTCGTTTCTCTTGCTCCGGAGAGAGATTGGCGTCGCCGACCACATGAACGATCCCGTTGCCGAGAACAGTTCGATTAGACCCGACCATTTTTGCAACCGGGAGTGCTGCAGTGATCTGCACGGTAGGGATGCCGGCTTTTTCTAGCTCAGTCGTGATCGCAGCGCCGCTGCGAGTGCTGGTTCCTCAGGTCGAGGTTAAAATGACGGCGTCTATGCCGAGCTGCTTCGCGCACTCTGCCATTTCTCTCCCCATCCGACGTGTGTTCGACAGCGGGTTTGCCAATCCAGAGGTAGAGATGAATGTATCGTGAAGTTTCCCAATCGCCCCTTCTCTCTCGAGCTCGCGCATAACATCCAGCGGTACGAGCCGATCAGGATCCTCGCGCACAAACTGGGCATCGTAGCCGCCGTGAGAAATCTCATAGTTCTCGCCTTTGAGATCATTGCAGCCGGACACGTTGTAGGCGCCCCAACGCGTCGCCGCAGAACCTTGGATCTTGTCGGGATTGCCTTTGGGCACCAAACCGCCGTCCGTGATCAACATCACTTTGGCTTTTGTTAAATCTTTAACCGAAGGCGGCAGCGGTACCGGCGCAAAATTCGTCGCAGTCATTTCCGATTCAAAAGGTTGACCTTTGACCTTCGCCAGAAGCATATCCACCAACCGCTCTGCCGCACTCTGCTCCACGAAGGCATCGTTAATAAGACCGCGCGACAGATAACCTTCTTCACGCGGCAGTCCGATCGGCTCCTTATTCATTAACTTCAGCGCCAGCCGTGCCATGGAGCCCAAAACATCACGCATCCTCGAAGCGTTTTCTCCCGAATCGACGATAA
>DATACQ010000682.1:0-2493 GCA_036258955.1 Binatia bacterium | reverse complement strand
CATTGGACTCGCACCTGCCCCCAGCAAGACACCGGAAGCGGTCGTGCAAGTTTACGCCGCGCGGGCGCTCAATTGGCGCGGCATTTTTGGCGTTCATTGTTGGATCGCCACAAAACCACAAGACGCCTTAGAGTATCACGTCCATCACGTCATCGGCTGGCGCAGATATCGCAATCTTCCGGTTGTGGTTTCCGCGCCCGGAGTTCCCGACGGCCGCTGGTTCGGGAACGAGCCGATCATTGTCGGCGAACTGCGCGGCGAAGAGGCGCAAAAAGCGATTCCCAAAATTCTTGAGGCGGTCAAAAGCTATCCGTATCCCGATGAATACAATCTTTGGCCCGGACCCAACAGCAATACGTTTGTCGCTTACGTCGGCAAACAGGTGCCGGAACTACGAATGGATCTTCCCACCACCGCCATTGGCAAGGATTATCCGATCAATGGCTCAATCCTCGATCGTGCCCCGAGTGGTACGGGTTTCCATATGTCGATGCTTGGCGTACTCGGTTTTACTGTGGCCGTGCAAGAAGGTGTTGAGCTGAATCTGCTGGGCCTGAACTTCGGAGTGGATCTCTTCAAACCCGCCATCAAGCTTCCATTCGTGGGCCGCCTCGGCGTCGGCATGAACTAGCTGAGAATGCTCCTTAGCACGATTCTCAATTCAAGTTGCAACAGACCAGTGTGTTTTTAACGTGCCGAAAACTTAAATCGGCGTGAGTGCTCTGGAGATTTGGCGTATCCGTGGGATAGGAGAGCACAGCCATGAATCGAAGGCCCGCATCGCTAGTGATCGCCTTCCTTGTTGTGTGGTGTCATCCAGCCGAGGCGCAGCAGCGCGGCGCGGACCAGGCCGCTGAAGGTGTTCTGAATATGGCAATGGATAATCCCGAGGACGTTCTTCGATTCTGGTTTCCCGGCAATCTGCGCAACGACCACGCGGTCATGGTACGCCAGTTCGAATGGTGGTTTCGTGGAGGGGCGGATCCTGCCATCATCGAGAGCTTTGTGCCGCTAGTCGAGCGAGCGTCCAGAGGCGAACTGGACCACTGGTCTCACACGCCGCGGGGGCGGCTCGCGCTTATCATTGTCCTCGATCAGTTCTCCCGAACGGTATATCGAGGGAGTCCGGGAGCGTTTGCGCAAGATCCGAAGGCTCTCGCTTTGGCCCTTCAAGGCATCGAGATCGGTCATTACGCGGCACTCAACAACCCGTGGGAGAAGACTTTCTTCCTTTTACCTCTAGGCCACTCTGAGGAGTTGGTGCATTTGGAGGCAGCCGTCAAGCTTGCAGAAGAACTCGTCGAACATGCGCCGCCGGAGGTACGGAAGGTGCTGGAGCATTCGGCGTCGCAGGCTCGTGGACATCGAGATGTCATCGCTCGGTTCGGTCGGCACCCTCATCGGAACGAAGTTCTGGGACGGCTATCAACCCCGGACGAACTCGAATACCTGGCCACCGGCCAATTGATACACACCCGGCCGATACCGCACTGAAGTCGCCGCCTCATTTGCGCCGTCGGATGTGGCTTTGTGTTTCCCCAGGGGCTGATCGCACGGCCTCACGCGGCGCACATCATCTCAGCCGCTCCAATAACAAGCGACAATTGCTGCGAATGGTATCGATCCCGTGCAGGTCGCGGAATTGCGACAATCGCCGGGGAGCGCAATCGCAAGTGCTTGCGAATACTAGACGTCGTTTCTGGCATTAATTTTGATGCTCTCTAAGGCAGGATAAAGTCACTGTAAATTGTTAGCCTTCTCTTCCTATCGGCTACCTGGGCAGTCGCAAATCGAACGCATAAAGGAGTGAAACATGAACCATAGCACAAGCGCTGAACCAAATCGGGTGAGAGCGAACACGGCGGAAGAAGTAAACAACCGTATTGATCGGGAAATCGAGGAGAGCGTACGTTTTTACAGCGGCCGCAGCGAAGGCGAGGTTCGCCGGCGAATTTACGAGCTTGAACGTGAATGGGATATCGAGCGTGTGCTCGAGACAATGGCCTCGTCTTTTTCACTCACTGGAATTGCCCTCGGACTGACAACGAGCAAGCGCTGGTTTCTGTTCCCAACGGTCGTGCTGTCTTTTCTCCTTATGCACGCGATACAGGGGTGGTGTCCGCCCGTACCGGTTCTCCGCAGGTTGGGCGTTCGCACCCGCGAAGAGATCGAACGCGAGCGCTATGGTCTCAAAGCGCTGATTCGCGAGGGCGCAACAAACTCTGAACGCCACGCGAGTGTCATAGGTGACGCTGCTCAAGCGGCCCAAGATGCCCCCGTGCACGTCATGCGAGACGGCTGAGAGTTTTTCGTTCGGCGCTCTCCTCCGGGTTACAGCGGGTCGGATTTTGCGTAGAGTGGCCTGGGGAAATCTGAAAGTTGAACTGCTTTGCTTTAACGCAGCGGTGACACGCGGACGGCGCTCACCCCGGCGCCGCTGAAACAAATCCCCGCGGCTGTCCAAGAGGCGTAGCGAAAACCCCACAAGAATGC
>DATACQ010000681.1:0-1776 GCA_036258955.1 Binatia bacterium | reverse complement strand
TCAGCTATAAGCCTTCAACATTTAGCCCGGATTTGGCTGCGGCTCTCCGTTGACCTTGAACTTTGGCCATTGATCCTTGCACCGCCCGAGGTGTTGGAACGACTTGAACCTTTTGAACGTCTTGAACGGTTGGAACCTTTTGAACTGGAGCGAGCGGCTAGGCGGAACGGGAGTGAAGCGGGCGTAGCCGAAGCGTAATGATTTATGTGCTTGACGATGACGCGTGTCGTTGATTAGATTAGGTCGCGGATTCGGTATCCTTAAACCATAGACCCAACGTTAACTCGTAACCATAGGCGCAACGCTAACGGTAACGCATTTTAGGAAGGAGGCAAACTATGTTTGTATGTCTATCGCCCGGAGGTCAGTCACTTACAACGGGTGAGTCACAACACGAAAAGTTGCTCGTGGGCACGGCGGAGGGCATTTTCTCTTTTCAAAAGCGCGGCAGCTCCTGGGAAAAGCAAAATACGATGGTTCCCGGCAAGCACTTCAGCTCGATAATATTCGAACCCACCACGAAAACCTTGTTCGGCGGTACGTATAGCTGTGAGATTTTTGCCAGCACCGATATGGGTCAGACTTGGGAACGGCGCGATGCGGGTATCGGAGATAAAGAGATCTATTCGCTGGCAAATCAGATGGTGGGCGGTAAGCCTCGCATTTACGCCGGAACGCAGCCGGCGCACCTTTATTATAGTGATGATCTCGGGAAGAGCTGGACGGAACTACCCGCTCTACGCCAGGTCCCTGGCGTAGACAAGTGGACTTTCCCTGGCCCGCCGCACCTTGCCCATGTGAAAAGCATCACGTTCCACCCAGATAATCCCGATATCATCCACGTGGCGGTCGAAGTGGGCGGATTTCTGAAGAGCACCGACGGCGGTAAAACCTGGACTACCCAGGACAATATCAATCCTGACGCGCACCGGGTGCTCATCCCGACCAACGATCCGAACAAAGTTTACGGCACAGCGCCAACGACCAACTGCGGTCCGGAAACCCCCGCCGGCTTTTGCGTGAGCAGCGACGGCGGCGCGAGCTGGCAGAGCATGACACCGCGAGATTTTCGCATCGGTTACGTCGATCCATTTTTCGTTCATCCGAAGGATCCAAACTTGCTCTTCGTCGCCGGCGCCAAAACCGGGCCAGGCACCTGGCGCAAGCTGCATACGGCTGATGCGCGCGTCGCGCGTAGCCGCGATGGCGGCAAGACGTGGGACGTGCTGACCGGCGGCTTGCCCGAGCATATCCGCGCCAATATAGAAGGTATGGCAATGGACGTCTGGAACGGCGGCTACGCGATCTTCGCCGGCACAACGGACGGAGATGTGTTCTACAGTGATGACGAAGGCGAGCACTGGCAAACGATTATCCGCGGCATCGGCCCGGTCTCCAAATCGCACCACTACGTCAATCTCTCACTCGAGGAACAGCCCGCCCATCATTAGTTTTATCGCGTCGCGAGTCTTATCGCGTCGCGGCTGATCTGTAGGGGCACGGCATGCCGTGCCCCTAGTTTTTTGGTGAGTTCGCTCTTTCGCGTTTTGTGCGAGTAAATTCTTCGTTGAATCTGCAACTCCCGGCGACAAGTCCACGTCGATGTCGGCATTGGCAATGATGTCCCGCACACCGCTCGCTAATTTGCGGTCGTCGGACAGCCACCAAAGTAGAATGTGTGTCTCGGAGCAGCAGGCGCACGAATTACGATTTGCCTTCGAAAGAGTCCAGCAGTTCTTTTGGAAGAGGCGCGTCAAAGTTCTTTTTAATGCGAAT
>DATACQ010000680.1:0-18626 GCA_036258955.1 Binatia bacterium | reverse complement strand
GTGCTGATACCCGTGAACGCCGATGGTCCAACCGCGTGCTTGCCAGGAACGAGCCGTGGCCCAGAATTCAGAGCGAGCCTCTCGGACCATGAGGCTGGTATCTCTATTGTCGGGGACAATAGCGAGAATCGGCTCCAGCCGGTTCTGGAACAGAATCTTTTCAATTTGTTGCCATATGTCCCAGTTCATTGTGGGACAGATATCGTCAAAGCGGATGATGTATCTCGCTGCCATGCTCAAGTTATTGGAGCTGAATTTTCGAAAACTTCAGAAGTTCACTGCGAGCGAACGAGCAGCGAATTTGAGCAAGACTTCACTCCGGAATAGCCGCACGGGATTCTTGCCAGGAGCTAGCCTCAATGTCTTGGTACAAGCGCGCGTAGCGCTGCACTATCGCTTGCAAGCTGAAGTACTCGGAGATCCGGCGGCGTGCTGCTTCTCCCAGCAAAGATCTTCCTTCGGGTCCGATTTCAATCAATTCGCGCCAAGCCTCGGCTAAAGCTTCCGGGCTTCGCGGCGGCACGACCTTGCCGGTCGCGCCTACGATCCGCGCCGATTCGCCGACGTCGGTCACAGCGCATGGCACCCCGCAGGCCATCGCCTCGCCGATGACATTGGGGAATCCTTCGGAGTAAGAGGAAGAAGAAGCGATGTCCAGCGCAGCATTCAGTCTCTGAACGTCGGGGCGCTGCCCGAGAAGATGCACGCGACGGCCCAGGTTTCTTGATCTAATCCACTCGGCAAGCTCGCTGTTTTGCGCAGTGACACCGCTACCGCAGAGGAGAAAGTGAACCTCGGGGCTATGTGCGTGCAGCCGAGCAGCAGCATCGATGAAGTTCCGATGATCCTTTAGGGGATGAAAGCGCGCTATGAGACCAATAAGCAATGCCTGTTCGGGAATGCCGAGCTCTTGGCGTATCGCCAGTCGAGCAGCCGGGTCTGGCCTGAAGTTCGCAAGGTCGAAGCCATTGGGTATAACCACCATCTCATCGTCTTCATAACCAATTGCGGAGTGCACCAGTCGCGAGGACTCTGAGCAGCAGATGATGCGCATGGGCAACCATCGCGACAGCATTGCACATGCTTTTATCGCCAGCACGGTAGATCGTTTGTGACCTCTCGAGTCGAACATGCCGTGCCGGATATTCCACGCGACGGGAATGTCTCTCCGAATATTCCAAGCGACCGGTATACCACCGGCCAGTTTGGCAGCGATACCGCCAATCAGGTCGGCATGATAGAGCCAGGTCTGAATGACGTCCGGTGAGCACTGCCGCAGCCATCGGGCAAGCTGGAGTACCGAGAACGGGCTCGGCATGCCGGGTCGCATACCTAACGCCAGCACCGGCACGCCGATCGCCTCGATTCTACCGCCCATAATCCCTTTGTCGGTCAATGAAACGACCTGCGATTGATAGATCCTTTGGTCCAGTGATGACAGCAGCTTGTAGAGCATCGTTTGGGCGCCGTCAGGGGACAAGCTGGTGATCACATGGATGATTTTCATTGCGCAACGGCTTCAGCCCTGTCGCCTGCAGTAATCCATCCCCTGCCCTGCCTACTGGAAAGCACAATGTTTCTTAGGCCCGCTGCCTTGAACCAATCGTCCAACTCTTGCGCAGTATGATAGTGGACCACCGGGGGTTGTAGTCGATTGAAGACGCTTCTGAGCTTCACCATGAAAGGTCGACGGCACGAGTCGCCAAGAGGAATGCGAGCCACAGTCGATGCTGCGCCGGGGAGCCGAGAAAGCGCCCGGCATGGCAGCCAAATTATGAGCTCCAGCAGCAGAACCAAAAACATGCTGAACGCGTACTGCGCGAAAGATGGGAGTTTGGGAGCGATTCCGCGCAGCCACGTCAGATGGGAGAGCCGGTAAGAGAAGCGCATGCCATCGAGTCCATAGACCCAGATGAATATTTTCCCGCGCGGTTTTACCGCGGGTACGATGCTCCGGAACCCGTCGTATGGATCTGGAAGAAAATGGAGGACGCCGATGCTGTAAGCGAAATCAAACATCCCCGTCTTAAAGGGCAGGTGATAAATATCCGCTTGAACGAAATGACAACGAGCCGAGTCTCCGGTATGGCCGCGCGCCTGCTCCACGCTTTCGGTGAGATCAACCCCAACCATTTCCGCGCCGAACTCATGAGCCCAATAGAGGTGTCTCCCTACTCCACAACCGACATCTAGACCGAGTTTGCCTCTAAAGAAGTCCGGCTGCACCGGAATCGAGGTCAAAAACGTCTGTTTCCATCGCTCGAGTTCGTTCCGCTGGTCGTGCAGTTTCGAATATTGATAGCTATAGGCCTCCAACGTACCGGCGACTTTTTCGGGTGCCGCCTCGCGCGCCGCTGGAGGGTTCAGCGCTGGATAGCGGTTGAAGAAATCCGGATGAGACGAAACAACATAGTGCGCTAGAGAAGCAGGAAGGAGACGCGGCACCCCGTTAATGATCGGAAATAGGCGATCACAGCCTCTGCAGCGAATCGCTCCTTCGATAATTTTACGGGTTTCTGCGCCATCGTCGCCTTCGTAAACAGTCACTTCGAGATCCTCGTCCCGGCAATCGGGACAACACAGAAAATCTAACAATCTCATCTGCACTGTATTTTTCCTCCTCGGCGGACGAAAGTTGTTGGCTCTTCAGTATTCAATTTGCCGTGATGAAGCATGCGCTGGTTGCGCCTGCAAGTTCCGACTCGTGATGAGTCGCTCATAAAGCTCTTCGATGGCCCGAACCATGCGTTTGCCATCCATGAATTCTTCCACCCGTGTGCGGGCGTTTGTGCCCAGACGTTTTCCCAATTCCGGGTCGGAAACAACGCGATCAATGGCGTTCGCCAGGGCTTGCGGATCCCCAGCGGGCACGAGCAAGCCGGTGTCGTTCTCAGATACGAGTTCTGTGACGCCGTTAACTGCAGTCGTCACAATCGGCAGGCGCGCGTACATGGCCTCCGTTAAAGCCCTGCCAACCCCTTCCCATTGGGAGGACATCGCGTACACATCGAAGATGTTCAGTAGATCGGCAACGTCTTCACGCTGCCCTAATAGGGAGACGTGCGCCGAGAGATCAAGATCGCGTATTTTCCTTTCCAAGAAATGCCGCAGAGGTCCTTCGCCTACGAGCAGCAGCTTAATGCCCGGATACTTGTTTTTTAGCGACGCGACCGCTTCAATCAGAAAATGCTGCGCCTTCTGTTCGGAGAGGCGGCCGATAGAGCCCACAATCGGCCATGCCGCACCTACCTCGAGTTCCTCCTTCACTTGAGGGGCTGCACGCCGCGGGACGTAAGCCGAGAAATCAATACCGCTATGAATCGTTGTGAGTTTTTCGCCCGGCGCTATGCGCCAGGCCGATATCTCCTGTCGAAGGACCTCGCCCACACATACGAAGCAGTGGGTAAGGGCGCCGAGAAGCCATTCAAAGATGACGTAAAACCGTGACTTCAAATCTCCATTGATCTTGTAAGGAACACCATGGAGCGTGTGAATAACGACGGGGACACGCGCACATCGAGCAGCTAGTCGGCCGAGGAGTCCCGCCTTAATGCAATGCGTATGGACGATCTGGTACTTTTGTGAGAGGAACAAGCGATACAACTGAAAGAAAGCACAACAGTCCTTGAGCGGACTTATAGGATGAACGAGATCTGAAATGACATGAACCGGAGCACCGACCGCCCTAGTCTCGTTAACGAGACGTGCCCCGGGACCGCAGACGAGTTCTACTTCGTACTCGTCTTGCACCAAGCCCGCAATCGTGAGAAGCGTGTTGCGCTGGGAACCGCCGAAGGATCCCGGATTGGTAATAACATGCGCTATCTTGTTTGCTCGTTTGTCCATCAGCTCTAGAGACTCGGGATTGACAGACGTTATCCTACAAGCCTGAGTTCGTGGCCGTGCTACTTCGCGAGCCCAAGCCGAATTCGACGAATGAATGTGACGCTCTTCTGGATCGGCGGCAAATCTGGAGGCCGCTACAATGGGAAGACCGTTGGGCAGTAGGTGCTGGCGGTAACTAACGCTGAGCCTTACAAACCTTTGTAGAGGCGCAAAGTCTGACCTGCAATCCTATCCCAGCCGTACTCTTGTGCTATCTTGAGACAATTTCTCGAGAGCTCGTTCCAACGTTCTTCATCGCGCAACAGGTTTTCGATGGCTCGCGCCAAGGCCCGGTGATTGGCCGGTTCCACGGCGCTGCCAACTCTTTCGATAATCCCTTCCGCATTACAAGCCGTTGTAAGGACGCAAGGGGTGCCGCAAGCAATGGCTTCAAGCAGCACTTTGGGGAGTCCCTCTACCAGCGATGACATGATAAAGAGCTTGCTTTCATTCAAGTGTTTTACAATTTCTTCCTGCGGTAGCATACCGAGCAGGCGAACCCGATGACTCAACTTTAGCGATTCGATCTTTCTCTCGATGTCGCTCCGGTCCGGGCCGTCGCCTATCATCAACAGGCGGTAATGGCTAAAATTTGTAAGAGCGGCCATCGCCTCCAGCAAATAGTCATAGCCCTTTTGCCATTTGAGATAGCCGACGGCAACTAGTTGATCCTTGCGAGGCAGATTGAGAGGCTTGAAAAGCTCCAAGTCCACACCACAGGGGATGACCTCCAGTCTCTCCACACCCAGAGCCGCTTCCGTGAGGCTATTTTTAATCGCGTCCGATACGCAGACCAGCTTGTCGGGATATTTTAGAAGACGCTTGAGAAACGGATATCTTTGCACCAGCGCCGCCTCCGTGACGCTATGAAGCGTAATGATGAAGCGTGATCCCAAAACCGACTTAGCGAAGATGCCGCTCGGCGCGCAAATCAGTCCGTCGACATGAATGACATCCGGCTTGAAGCGCAAGAGGTGAGGAATAGCTCTGGAGAGAAATATCAGGACCTCTTTGAGCTTGAAGACAAGTCTTAATAAGATCCGGACTTTCTCTTTGAACCTCAACGCTCCGGGACGCAATATTCCGTTTCCCAAAGACCAAGTGAAGGGAGAGTTGTGATAGGGAATTTCTTTTACAACGGCATGGCGCGGGAGCGGAAATATGGCTTTTTGCTTCCGAGTAAGGATCAATGTGGGCTCCTCGATCTCCTTCGTCAGAACATAAGCGTGAAATCCGCCCCCTGGGTCCTGCTCATTCGGAAGATTGATTGTCACCCTGCTAATTTTCATTGGCCTCTATGGTGTCAAACGCCTGCTGTTGTCAACCAAGCCCCTACTGGCTGGCACTTTTCAGCCGCGCAGATTTTGGCTGGCGGAATCTCGCTGTGAGGCTTCTGAGGCTTTCGAACACGGACCGGAGCTCTTGCTGTTGACTCGCAAGAGCAGCAATGCCGTAGAACAGGCAGCCGAGGATGACCAGAACGGCGAGTTTGGTCGCCATGGGGATATCGAAAAGATGGGTAAGTCTCTCCTGAATCAGATATACCAGTCCTCCCATCACACAAGCGGACGCCAACGTTTGTCCCAAGGATTTGATCGTATTCCAAGTCTCGTTACCTTTCACCTCGTTGGGCAGAAGAAGGAACAGAAACACGATCCGAATGATATGAGATAGCGACTCGGCAATGGCGATGCCGACATGGCCTAACGGTCTTATGAGAAGGCCGGACAACACGATCTTAATGGCGATACGCAAAACGGCCAACTTCGAGGGAGTCTTAGTGTTTTTGAGCGTGAAGAAAGTGCGGTTTAGAACGCGCGCCAGGGAGCTTGCGGGAAAACCGATGGCATAAAATATCAAAGCTTGACTGGTAAGCCGGACTGACTCCTCGTCAAAAGCTCCCCTTTGATAAACGAGGGCGACGGCAGACTCGGCAACTACCATGATACCAACGGCCATCGGAACCGTTAAAAAAAAAACCACCCGAAGGTAGTGAAACAGCTGACGTGACAAGGCACCAAAGTTTTCCTCGGCACTCAGTTTGCTGAAATGGGGGAATGTCGATTGCTGGAATGAGCCGATAAAAAAAGTATTCAACGCGGTGATGAGGCCATGGGCAAAATTAAGCGCCGAGAGGCTCCCGCCGGGTAAGAGCGAAGCAAAAAGACGGTCGGTGACCCGCGCCAGCTGGTCGCCGCTCGATGCGAGCATCAGTGGAAAGCTCAGTCTTCCCAGCTCGGTCATCCTAGGGTGAAATAGATTGACCTTAGGAGCGTAGAACCTTCTCTTTTCCCACAGGATCGGCAGCTGCAACACGAACCTGGCGATCGCCCCCGCAACTACGGCAATCGCCATGCCGTAGATCCCATACATGCCGGCAAACACGAGCAACACCAGCGCTTCAACGAAGTTCTCCACACTCCCCGCTACCCCGGGAAGCGCAAACCGCTCGTACGAAAACAGTATCTGGGACAGAATCCTTTCGAGTCCCATAAAAAGAACGCCGGCCATCGTAATCCGGGTAAGCGAGCTGGCCAAGCCGCCGCTTTCTGCGTCGAAACCGGGCGCTATCATCCGCACCAGGTAGGGTGCTACAAGCCAAGCTATAAGCGCGAGTACCGTGAGTACCAGCGCGAGATTATTAAACAACACACTGACGTTCGCCCAGCTTTCTTTCTCCCCCTGTTTTGCAAGATCATGGCGAAACATTGGGATAATGGTCTGATCGATCGGGTGAGAGATCCAGGCGCGTATGATGCCGAAGATCGCGATCGCGATCAAGAAACTATCCATGCTCTCGGAGGTTCCAAATAGGGCCGCCGTGAGCACCTGCTTTAGAAGTCCGGTAAGCTGTTCAAGCGAACCCAACGCCATGAGCAGAAATGCGGCAGCAGTAATCTTAGCTCGAGTCGATTTCGCCTGTTTCATCTTAATTTCGTTCCCGCAGCGAAATCTCTTCGACAATGTCGGCGACCTGACGGCTAAACCGTTGCCAGCTGAACCTCTTGGCCTGCTCGGCGGCATTGGTCCCCATTCGCGGAACCTCTTCAGGATGCTCGTAGAAGTACAGCATTCTTTGCTTTAGACCTTCGACGTCCCTGGCCTGAACATAAAAGCCATCGACGCCCTCCCGAATGACCGGACGAGGGATGGGAGTCGCAATCACCGGGCGTCCACTGGCCATCGCCTCCAGGACGACTTTTCCAAAACCTTCCGTGACGGAAGGAAAAACGAGTACCGATGCTTTCTGATAATACTCTGCCGGATCGTGCACGGCGCCGGCGAATTCTACGTTGCGATTCCTGCTGTCATACTTCCTAACCAACGATTGTGCCTCTTCGCCCATCTTGCCACAGACGATCAACTTGGCGGCACCCAAGTTCAGTTCCGCCCACGCCTGTAACAAATACTGCAGTCCTTTGACGGGTCCGGTGGTTTCATTGACGTGCCCGACAAAAAGGTATGTGAGGCCTTCTCCCTGGGGAGGAACCGTCCAGCGAAATTTTTCTAACTCCACACCCAGGTGCGCCACATAGATTTTGTCACGCGAAAAGCCGTGCTTTATGTAGGTCTCTTTGGCAAATTCGGAAATCGCAATAATATAGTCGCTCATGTCTACCTGAGCTGCGATCCGCGCCATTACACAGCGGCGCTCTCGTTCATTGCCGACGTTCTTCAGGCAAAGAGCGTCCTTTTCCGTCCGGATTTGTTCAAAGAGATATCGTGGATCGGGAATACCCCCGTACATGACAGTTGTGTAGCCGAGCGCCTTTGCTTTGCGCGTGGTTCGTAGCATGCCCGGAGTCGTAATGAGAAAACCGCGCTGAGGTGAAAGCCGCAAGCGAGCGTAATGGTCGAAAATGACCTCGCTGATCAATCGAGCCGGGAAACCTTCCCATATTTTCTCTTTGATGGTGCCGAGGCAGTTAATCAGGCGGGATCCTCCTGGAAAGGTTCCCACCAAATGGAGATCAAACTCGAATTGGCAACGATTCTTCGAGACGGCAATCACCTTTTGTAGACGTCCTCGTTTCCATGTCTGGTTGACCAGGTGATACATTCCGACGCCCTTGAGCCCGCGCGCGCCGAAATGAGTGTACGCTGCAAGGGTCAGATTGGCCGAGTTCATCTGCAAGCTTTTTTCCCATTGCGGGTTGTCTTTTTCCCGGCGATTTCTAAAAAGACTTTGGCGTACTGATCAGCCATTTCGTCCCAACTGAAGTTCTTTCTTATCCACTCGCGGGCCTGCCTACCCATTTCACTGCGCAGCTGGGGATCCGCGACCAGGCGCCGAATGGCGTCCGCCATGGCGGCAGCTTTATAAGGTACCACAAGACCAGTAATGCCATCGCGAACGATTTCCGGGCATCCGGTTGTATCGGTCGTTACCGCCGGCAGACCGGCCGATTGGGCTTCCAGAAGCGCCCGGGGCAAACTATCGTTCGAATTATGCGGTGTGGCGTACACAAAAATATCGGCGCTCGCCAACAAGTCCGGGATTCTTTGATGATTGTAGAAAAGGAGAATGGCATCACGCCAAGGCTTCGAGTTGAGGTAATCCTCGGCCTGTTTCTGGTACAACGGATCGGAACTCATTGCGGCAATTACGAGTTTGCCTCTCGTTGTCTCGCTTGATAGCTGACCGAAGGCGTCGATCACCAGCTGGAGTCCTCTGGATTTGTTTTCGAAGTTCAAGGAGGTGACGCACAAAAGCGTGAGTTCGCCGGCGTTGATCCCGGGGATGGGATTACGGCATCCGGAGGAATATCGCTCACAGTCAATGCCGTTGTAAATCGTCAACAACCGGCTCCTGTAACGCGGATAACGCGCGGCAAGGGTGGATTCGAGAAAATGGCTATTGCAAACTATTTTACTCGCCCCGGCGAAGACTAGCTCCATAAGAAAGGGGTAGAAGCGGCGCTCAAAAAAGCTCGCAAAAGGCTTTCCTCTCGACCTGTCCTTGTACATCTCCGACTTGACCCCGGTCGCGTTGAAAACGTATGGCTTGCCGCGGAGAAATCTGTTGAAGCAAACGGACAGTGATGGAATAAAGCTGAGGGCGGCGAAGTACACATCATGGTTGGTGCGAAATAGCAGATGGGCCAAAGCCGGCATGAATCCTTTGCGCACTGGAATCCAGCCACCATCTTTCGAACCTTCTGTATTGTAATGGGCGACACCAAATCCCCTCTCGCGAAGTTTCCGCGCCATCTGATGGCTACGATCGGGACGAGGCAGAAAAAGCCCCACCGAGGGCTTCTCGTCCGCCGCATTACGCCGCGCTTGCGTCTGCAACAGTTCATAGTAGGTCTCGAGATAGCGGTCCGCGACACGCTCGATGGAATACCGTTCCTGGATAGTTCGCCGGCCGCGTTGCCCGATTTCCCTCCGCAATTTCGCATCGCGCAAGAGTTCCACAAGAGTTGCAGCATAGTTTTCAGTCTCACCGAAAGTAAGGAGATAACCGTTCTTGCCGTGCTCTACGGTCTCTCGATTGCCGCCTAAGCTGTCATCGGCAACAACGGTCGGCACACCCTGAGACATCGCTTCTAATAACGCATTTGAAATGCCCTCTCGCCTGGAGGGAAGCGTGAAGACATCTGCCGCCGCGAAAAATTTCCAAACATCTTTTTGTAAGCCGACAAAATAAACGGTATTAGTAATCCCGAGCTTTTGCGCCTGTGTCTCGAGCGCTTGCCGTTCCGGTCCGTCGCCGCCAATCACTAAGCGGGCCTTTGTTTCCTGGCTAGCGACTTCTCTCCAAGTCTCGAGAAGCCAGTCGACTCCTTTCGCGTCTACGAGTCTTCCTAAGAAAAGAACGATTTTCTCATCTGAAGACCAGCCCAGCTGCGATCTTGCTTCCTTCCGCCCGTAGCTCACCGGCTGGCGATCCAAACTGATTCCATTGGGAATTCTGACAATTTTGCTGGAAGGGACGCCAAGATAACCGAGATCTGTTTCAATCTGGCTGGTGATGGCCACAAACTTGTGCACCGTACGGGTCAGGTAACGAAGCTTTAGACTTCCCCATAACGTTGATCGAAACCCTTTGATATCGATTTCATCCCCTCGGGTCAGCTTGTAAATAACCTTTTTCCCGAGAGTCAATCCGATAAGGCCGGCAATCAACCCCGAGGAGGAGCGATTGGCGTGAATCAAATCGAAGCTGTGGCGGTTGCACGTCATCCACAAGAATGATGATGCCAAAAAGGAAAAAGCGGCGAGATGGCCCTTCTCTAGCGCAGCGACTCGATGAATGGGAATCCCGTTGTAAACTTCATAAGCCGGAAGTCTGCCGTGGCGGTGCGTGACGACGCGTAGGGGTATTTTTCTTTCTAGCAGCGCTTGAGCCAAGCGTAGCGCCTGATTTTGATAGCCACCGGTGAGCGGATAAAACTCGCGCATGAACATGACAACTCGGGGCAAGTGAAGCACCTCACCGTTCGTTGCCGGGCCAGCGTTCTTAGAACGAGCATATCCGCAAGCTCGTTTCCGGGGCTTTGTTACGAGGATGAACCGGCCAATGCTGCCGGCCAGACCCAAAACAGCGTTCACCAACATCGCTAAGACGCATACCAGACGCTCCAGCCCATGCGCTCGCACTGTCGAGTGAACTACAGGATCGTTGTAGCGCGCCACGAGCCGTTGCTTAGAAGGTGTCATGATCGGCAAAACCGTAACGCCAAGTACCGAGATCGGCGAGTAGCTCCTTCTTTGCTATAACGGTGGGCCAGAGAAGCACGCTGTAGCGCTCGGGGGAGCAGTAGTAACCCCCACGAGCCATCATTCCGCTGGCTTCGCTGATCCCGTCCAGATGGAGCATCACGTCGCAACTCTTATGTAGTGCGTTCCATTCGATCCCGCCCAGAAGCTTCCGCGCGGCCCGTTCCTCGCCTTGATGAAACGCTAGATCCATCAGCACTCCCGCACGAACTCCGTTGCCACGCAGCGCAACACGCCAAACCGCCGCGGCAACGAGCCTCCCCTGCCGGCGCACGCCCAATAGCGAATACGGCTCCCCTTCTCGATTGGCGGTGTAGCGTTCGGTCAGGCGACTTACGCTCCAGACCTGGCGAACCCTGCTTCGGGTGTGGTTGAGCAAATCGGCGAACTCATGAAGGTCTGGCGGTTGGCTCAAGAGGCGCGGTTTTAACCCTCCGTTGCACGCGACCCGCAGCCGCAGCACTCCCCGATAAAGAAAGTCCGGGACATCGGCTAACTTTGTGCACGTATTCCAACCCCCGTAGCGCAACACAAGCCGCACGGGTCGCAACGGCTTCGCTCTTACTGCCAACTCGCCCAATTTTATGAAACCGAGTTTAGTGTGAGCACGGGCGACCTCAGCGCGCCGCACACCGGTGTACAGAACCGCTAAGTCGTTCTTTCGCAGCGCTCCAATCATCGTCTGAGTTAGCCTGGGATAAAGCAGGTAGGAACGATATTCCGGACGAATGTAGAGTTGAGCCCAATAGCCCGCCCGAAGTTTTAGTCCATCGAGATCCAGTTCCCGGATGAACACCATTGTTACACCGACGGGCTGCGTGCCGTCGAAAGCAATCCAGGCTAAGTTGCGCTCGGGCTCAAACCGACCGAGAACGTGGGCTATGTGTTCCGGCTCGTAGGAACGTCCGTACTTGATGCTCAAGAGCCGAGCCGCTGCGGGCAAGTCTTCCGGACCCGCCTGACGTATGGACAACCGCATCAAATTCAGTTTGGATCAACGCTGCTTTTTGAAGCGTTCAGTCATGCGAGTGGATTCGGCAAGATAAACTTTTACGGGGATTTTGTAGCGCGGCAGGCGTTTGAAACAGTAGGCCTGGATGCGCCGGGCGAGGTCACGCTGCGGTTCCGGTTTACGGACGGCAACGGTGGCGACGACGATATTGCCCGTTATGGGATGCCGCTCTTTTGAGACTGCGGCGTCGATAACGTTGTCCACTTCAAGGATGACCGACTCTACGTCGGCCGGGTACACCTTCTCTCCGCCCACATTGATGATGTCGCTCTTTCGACCCTTGAAGCGCAGCCACTCGCCATCTACTTCCACCTCGTCCTGGGTATTAAACCAGCCATCCTCGTCAAATGGGCACGGAGCATTAAGATACCCGAGCATCGAGCTTTTCGCACGCACGTGCAATATCCCGTCAACAACGCGCGTTTCATAGTCCTCGCCGCCTACCTTAACCCAAAGTGAGTCCGACGTTCGCGATTTCGAGCGTAGGATGCCGAGTTCGGACAACCCATAGGTTTGCGCAAAGCGAACCCTTGGGAAAACTTGATTGAGCTTACGCAATGTCATCTCGGGCATTGACTCGGTACCATACGTTATGAGCTCAAGGCTCGAGAGGTCGTGATCTCGCCAGGCCTCGGACATGAGCAGCAAATTCAAAAAAGTGGGCGACGTCGGCAGAACCTCGACGCGGTGCCGCTCGATAGCCTGACAGACCGACACCGCGTCACGCGCCGCGAGCGCGATCAAGCAACCGTGATTCGACAGAGTATGAAGTAGAGTATTGAATCCACCGATATGATCGAAGAGCAGAAAAGCGACAATGCGCTGGGAACGGCGCTGCACTCGATACTTGGCGAGCAAGAAGTCGATGTTATGCAGGGAAGCCTTTGGCTCGCCGGTAGATCCGGAGCTGAACAGAATGAGCCCTGCGCTGCCCTCGCTCTTCAGGCGCAAGCTCAACGGATGCTTCATTTCACGGGAGTACGAGCGAGCCTCGTAGGTGTCATCCGGTAGAACCTTCAAGTGCCAGCTAGCCTCCGAGATTTCCGCGAATTTTTCTCTATCGGACTTCACGTGAGCCGCAAGCGGCACCACGATGTTGCGGTTTTCAATGCTTGCCAGTAGGAGCGCAATGGAGCCAGGCGAGTAATCGGCATCGAGCAGAATGGCCTCGCCGGGTTGGACTTTGCACTCTGCTAAGAAGCTCCGGGATTGACGCGTGCGTTCGAGAAGCTCGTCGTAAGTAATACTCTGGTCGCGCCAAATGACGCATTCATGTGAACCGTACTGACGAAAAATCTCGAACAGCCAGTGCAGGGACATCAAAAGCCCCCCAGGTAAATAATCTGGCCCGTAACAAGGTCGTTTTCTGGATCTACGAAGAAATCCACCACCCGCAGCACGTCTTGCATCGTACCGTAACGCGCATTGGCTTGCCGGGCTACGAGATGGTCGAGCTTTTCTTTGGATACCCCGGCAATGAGTTCTGTCCTGATCGGATTCGGCGCGATCGCGTTCACAGTAATTCCCTGTTGGCCGAGTTCGCGGGCCAGCACCCGCGTATAAGCCATGAGCGCTGCCTTCGAAGCCACGTAAGCGGACTCACCTTCGAGGTCGAGCGCGACCGCCACACTACCAAAATTGACAATACGCCCGCTGCGGTGCGGCAGCATCTGCTTCGCCGCTTCGCGGCTGCAAAGCATGGTACCTACGGCGTTCACCCGGAGCAGGTGTTCCATGGTCGCCGCCGGAGTAGTTAGGGCGTGATTCATCGACGCTACGCCGGCATTGTTGATAAGCGCGAAAAGCCGTCGGCCGCTTTGCCGGATCGCTGTGAACATTGCGACCACTTGGCGCTCATTCGATACGTCTGCCTCAAAGTGCTGATAACACTCGTGCCGCAACTGAGACTGCCCACGACTGCAGCCGAAAACAAACCATTGCCTATCTAAGAAGATTTCCGTGAGAAACCTTCCGATGCCGCGACTGGCACCGGTGATGCAGATCGCGCGCTGCAAGGTACTCACGAGCCGGACCGTTTTGCTCCCGCCTCTTCGAGCAGCATGCAGGTATAGTCGATCAGGCTAGAAACTGTTCGAAAGGGACTACGCTCCAACGACATTGCGCGCTCGTCGGCTAGCAGAATGTCCGTTCGGAAAACATCGTTGATCTCGGCCTCAAAGCCGGCCAGCACTGTCACCAATCCTAACGAGTCCAACGGAGCGCCGGGCCCGAGCAGCCGCGTGTCATCAGTCAACTCGAGCCGGAGCCCAGCCGGAGTGGCATAGTCCTGAATAGCGTTTAGCAGAAGTTTCCGAATTTGGGTGTGCTGCGCCGAGCCCATGTAAGCCTCTGATATGAAAGTAAACGCACTAGGCGGTCAAGTTATGGCTAACGGGGAAAGCTCCTGTAAGAGCCGTTGCAGGGAAGTAAACTTGAAATCCTCGCACAAAGCTCCAAGCCGCGCGCTCGTCTTATCGAGGTTTGCGTAATGACGGAAACGGCTCAGCGCCGAGGCCGCGATTCGGGGATGTTCCGGATCCAATTCCCAGGGATGGAGGTAAACGATCGCCGGTTCGCCGGCGGAGTTTATCTGGCGAATGCCCCACCGAGTCAGCCAGTAGGGAAATACTCGCAGGTAGGCACCGCCCGCGATGGGTACGTTCTGCCCGAAGATGCGCACCGTGGTCATCGGGAATTCCCAAAAATCTTTGGAGATTTCATACGGATGACGCGGAGCGTCCGGTATGCCGTAGTTGTCATGCAGGATGGGAAACACGCTAGAATCGTAAGTGATACCAAACGATCGCATAATCTCGATGGCCCAAAAGCAACCGCGAGTCACTGAGAACGACGGCGCCCGGAACCCTCTCACCTTTGACCCGGTGATCCCCTCAATGACATCCAACGATCGCCTTAGATCGGCGGCAAACTCGTCAGGAGTTTGATCGTAAATGAGTTGATGGCCATAACCATGGCTGCCGATCTCGTGCCCCGCAGATTGAATTTCCTTGACAACATCGGGCATCTGCTCGGCAACCCACCCTAGGACAAAGAAAGTCGCGTGAATCCCATGGGACGCTAAGAGTTCGAGTATTTTAAGCGTATTGTTGTAGACGCGCGGCTCGTAAGTATTCCAATCCTCGCGTCGGATAACTGACTGAAACGCCCGCACGTGATAGTAATCCTCCACATCGAAGGTTAGCGCGTTGATCACTGGATTAACCCCGGACTCCGGTCGTTCTGCCATCAACCCGACCAGGCCGGCGAACGAAGTCGGCCGCTTCGAACTACAACCAGTTCCTTCTGCTGTTGCTGTTGGATCCGAGTCATGGCGACGGTTAACCCGACAATCAAGTATAAGAAGTCACTAAGCCAAACGTCCGCGAAACCTGAAAAGATCAAAAAAAGAAATAGATTGACACGCAGTCCCTTGCTCAACCACAGTAGCTCTCGCTCTTCCGAGGCCTCAAGCTGTTTCAGCATGCGCTGCGTGACGTAGAACAAGAGCAAGTACAAGCCAAACACCCCTATTCCCCCGGAAGTAAGCGCCCACAGATACGAATTATGTGTATGCCCCCGGGAACCGAAGAAGGACGGCGCCACCCAAGGAAAGTTACCGATGCCGGCACCAAAGATAGGATCGGATGCAACCATTTTGAGCGCATTCAATACGACGCGGCGGCGGTTCTGCAAAGACTCCTGGCCGGCAGCCTGAGCATCGGGGTCGAACGTGGTGACCCGCTCGATAAAAGTGGCCGGCACGACAGTCAGCGCCAAAAAGGCCACTAACCCGATAAAAACCACGCAGCACATGCGTTTGGCGGCGGACCATCCCTTTTGATCTTTTGCGACGAACGCCGTCAAGGCGAGCATTTGCAACAAGCCGCTGCGTGATCCTGCCGCCAAAGCGATCACCGGCAGCAAACAGAGAAACGGCAAGGTCCAAACCTTCCAGCGGTGTGTCTGCCCATGAAAGCGGTAGTACCACAAAAGCGTGGTGGCGAAGAGACATATGTACGCTAGACGGTTGGAGTTCGCCGCGAAGCTAAATGCCGCGGCCGCACGCCTGCCCCCTCCGCTCGCCAGAAATGCTGGTAAAGCACTCAGGGCCGCTACTGTGATCAGGCCCAACATTAACCATGTCGTCAACTCGATCCGTTCACGGGTGGTTATGAAGTAAAGTAAAAAGACCAACCACGCCAGGTGAACAGCAAATTCTCGCATCAGCCGTATTGTCTCATCTTCTTGAGGGCGCAAGGTGATTGGGTACTTGAATTCGCTCCACCATGTGGAGATGAGGAAAAGAATGCCAATAAGCAGCAAAATCTTGATTTGCGGCACGTGCAAAACCCAGATCGCGCGATCGCGCAGGACCGACAAACCAAGTGCGATTAACAGAATGGCGCTGACGGCGTAAGGAATGCCGGCGGCAAAATCGAGCTGCACAAACCAGGCTGCTGAGATGATTAGGACGCCCCAATGTGGCTTGTGTATGATCCACAAAGCGCAGAGCCCGCCGACGAGTCCGCCTAGAACAAGCTCTCGTTTACCTCCGGAAAGAAGGTCGATCAGAACAAGGGTCAAAAGAATCAGTACGGCCGCTTGAATGACAAGCCAGGCCCGCGGGTGAGCGACCCAGACCCTAGCGTCAAGCAACGAAGGAGAACGGAGCATGCTACAGAACCAAAGGGCTCAATTTATTCGGCTAAAAGAACCGCCTGAGCAATGGCGGCGTATAATCTTTTTGGCGGTTTAGGACTACTCCAAGGATACGCCCGCCGGCCTGCTCCAGGCTCAGCTTGGCTCGTCGCGCGTCGTCAATGGATGTGCTCTCGGATTGGGCCACCAGGATAATGCTATCGACTTTGGGTGCCAAGGCGACAGCGTCCGGAAACTCAACGATCGGAGCAGCGTCGAAGATGATAAAATCGAATCTCTCCTTGAGTTGAGCAATCAACTGGTCGATCAGCTCACTCTCGAAAACCTCGGTGGCGGGTGTGGAGAGATGGCCGCAAGTCAGAACAAAAAGATTCTCACGGTTGGTGGGTTGGATGTGCGCTTCGAACGGCGCGGCCTCGGCCGTAGCGTCACTCAGTCCTCCATTGTTCTTCACTTGAAAGACCATGTTCAGCGCGGGAGTACGGAAGTTACTGTCGATAATTAAAACCCGTCGTTTTTTTACTTTAGCCAACGTTTGCGCAAGCAAAGCCGCCGTGGTGGTCGATCCGGTGCCGGAATGAGGTGATACGATCATAACGGTCTGAAGACGCTTGCCGCGGGACATCGGATTGGTTAACCAGACGCCAATTCTTTCATATTCTACTCCCGATCCGTCGGTGTCCCACTGAACCTTCGGTGCGTTCGAACCGTTGCCCCAGCCGTTTTTCGACCGGGACTCTTGTCCTCGTTCCGCTGTAGCTTCGGCCTTCTTGAGAGCTTCGTGAGTCTTACTCATACTCTTTCCTTTACCCGCGCCCATCGCTTAACAAGCGCGGACCCTGGAGATCCGGGATCGCTGCCAGCACGGGAAGTCCCAGATAGTATTCAACGTCTTGGCGTGTGCGTAAGGCGTTATTGAAGAACTCCAATCCGAAGGCGATCGCGATTCCCAGCGCCAATCCGACAAAAGCTGATAAAAGCACCATTCTGACTCGTTTATTTAGATCCGTGGCGTCGGTCGCATGGGGCGCACCGATAATCGCGACGTTGGCTAACTGTTCCTTGCCAAGCCCGGTGGCGATCCGACCTTCCTCCAATTTCTTGCCGTAGAGCATGAAGGCGTCTTTGCGCAGATCCACCAGGCGCGACAATTCATCGATTTTAACCTTCTTTTCTCGCAGGGCGCCAAGATACTCCGATGCTTCGCGGACTTGCTTGCCGATAATTTGCTTCTGTGACATCAGCGAAGTCGCCAGTGTCTGGGAGTCGGCGAGCTGCTGCTTTAGATTCTCCCTAAGAGGATTGAGCGCCGTCGTCTCTCGACCCACGATGTGCGCTTCAGATGCCGCCAGTTCTTTTTTGAGAAAGGCGATCTGTTCTTTCTTTTCCCGAACGGTTCGGTGTTTGTCCGTGAACTGTTGCATGAGATCCTGAAGGGAAGCTTCGGCGACGAGAAGTTGTTCTTTCAACTTGGTCGCCACAGGATTGGCCACTTGCTCTTGTCCGACCACCAGTCGCTCGGCTTGCCCGGGCAGTTCCCTTCTCACCATCTCGATTTTCGCCTGGGTCGCCTCGAGCTGGGCTTCCGTCTGCTGTAAAGCTTTTCTTCTGTCTTCCAGAATCGCGAGTTGCCCCGCGATCTGTTGGGCGATCGAAACGGTCTCGTTCTTACCCTGCCACTGGTTCAACTCATTTTCTGCAGCGCGCAACTCCTCCTCTACCCTTTGTTTTTCTTGTTCATAGAATTTCAGCAGTTTGGTCGAACCGCTTTGAATGGCGGCTTGCTTCTCTATGTATTCATCAATGATCACCTCCAGCGTTCGTTCGGCTTCCTCGCTGGTCCGCGCATAATAGGTGACTTCGAGAACATTGGAGTCCGGGAGCGGTACCGCAAACGTATTCTGCTCGAGGGAATTGATCTTGGCCTCGATTTCCTCTTCGCTCACACCTTCATCTTTGTGCGGATTGGACAACAGCTTCATAGCAACGGAGCCGAGCACGTGACGGCTCTTGATCAACTGAACTTCCGAGTTCATGATTTGGGAAATTTGGTTGCGCTCAACTCTCGCCGCGAGCCCAGATATCTGAAGTGGCATTCGATCTACCCGGATCAGTATTTCGGCGGTCGCGGAACGAACCGGCGGCATCAGGTACATGGCCGTTCCAGCAGCGACCGCAAAGACTGCAAAGATGCTGAGAATCAGACGCTTCCATTTGAAGAGAACGAAAAAGATCTGCTTCGTGGCTTCGGGAGCCTCGTTGATTTCTGTGCGGCCAGGAAAGCCGGGATAGAGCACGCCTGCGGGTGTGAGTTCTTGAGCCATGATTGTTTCTCCGGTCTAAATTC
>DATACQ010000679.1:0-5313 GCA_036258955.1 Binatia bacterium | reverse complement strand
GGGCGGCGCCCTGGGCTGGATTTTCGCCCACCGCTACGGCCGGCGCATTAGCAAGCTTATGGTTATCAACTGCCCGCACCCCAAGACTCTTGTACGCGCGGTGCTTCGGTTTGAAGATTTCCAGACCATTCGCATCCCCTGGGTTCCCATCTTCGAAATCCCGCGCCTTCCGGAGTGGTTTCTGACCACTGCCCTCGGCAGGCTGGGACTGAGACTTTCTTTTACTCTGCGCGAAGGCCAACCAGGAAAGATGAACCGGGCGTTGGTGGATGAAATAGTGGGGCGATTTCAAAAAAGCGACGATATGCGCGGCCCGATCGAATACTACCGTGAAATGGTTTGCACGCAGCTCGTCCCGAGCCGGCGCGCAATCTTGGAGTCAGTGTACCAAAACCGGATTTCCGTTCCGGTAACCCTAGTCTGGGGCGCAAGGGACGGCGCGCTCTCGGCGCGAATCGCGATGAATAGCGCGTTGGATGCAGGGTGCGACGTGGATTTGAGACCGCTTCCGGGGGTCGGCCATTTCGTCAGCCTTGAGGCCGCCGATAAGCTGGCGGTGGAGCTGCGCCGCGCCCTGCGCGATCACGCGAGCAGCAGCAAAAACTTGGCGGCCTCCCAAGTAGCCAACTTTTGAACCCGATTCCGCAGTTGAACCTACCTGCTGCGAGAACGAGGGCGAGGCTGAAGTAGCGAAGACACCAAGCATACAGCTTCAAAGTCATTTTCGCCCTTTTCGCTGCCGGTTGTTTAAAAATTTTGCAGGGACAAGCACCGCTGATCGACGTCCGGTCGGAGGCAGAATCTCTTGGCTTCGCTACGAAAGGTTTGCTCCTCGCCTGCGCATCAAGACGAACTGCGGTATCCGGGACCAGCTCGATCTAGAGTTCAAGGCTCGTTGACAGTTCAACCCGAGATGCGAGACCCTAGACTCGAGACTCTATCAGCATTCCAAACTGCGGATGGCGGGTATGCGCCAGGTAACAAGCAAAGTCAGCACAATGACAATCCCACCCATAGCCGCCACTGTCATGGGCGCCCCGACGAAGTGCGCGCTCGTACCGGCAAATAGCGCGCCCGCGGGCATGAAGCCGCGGTCGAGCATATAGAGGCTCATCACCCGACCGCGCAGTTCGTCCGGCACGAGCAACTGAATCATGGTCGCGGTACTGGCAAGAAAAAACATCTGGAACATGCCTGCAACTACGAGAACTAATAACGCCAGAGGCAAAGATGTGAGCTGAGAAAAAACGATCAGAAACAAACCGAGAAAGCAGATGCTGATGACCAAGAGCATTGCGTGGCGCTTTAATCTATTGCCCAGCCATGCCATCGTCAGCACGGCGACGACTGCGCCAAGTCCCGGCGCTGCCATCAACATGCCCAATCCTTCCGGACCGACCCGCAACACGTCCTTTTGAAAAACCGGCATGAGAGTTTGATAGGGCACCGCGAACACCCGCGGCACATAGGCCAACGCCATCAAAGCCAAAACGGCGGGCGTCGAGCGCACATATAAAAATCCTTCCTTGAGGTTTGCCATCGCCGAGGAGCGTTTCGCGTCCAAGCGCTGCGGCGGAATGTGCATCAGATAAATCATGAACAAGACGCCCAGGTACGCGAGCGCCTGTATGTAAAAATTATCAGCCGCTCCGAACACTGCGATCAAAGCACCGCCGAGTGCCGGCCCCAGGACTTTCATCAAATTAAAGCCGCCGGAATTTAATGCGATCGCGTTGACCATGTCCTCCTTCGGCACCACGCTGGGAATCATGCTCATGCGCACAGGCTCGGTGATCGTCCATGCGATGCCCGTAACCAGCGTAAACAGAAAAATATGCCAGACGTGCAGATACGGCGAAGCGACCAACCCGCCCATAAGCAGCGCGGTTACAATAAGCACCCACTGTGTCTTCAACAGCAAACTCCGCCGATTCATCCGGTCCGCGGCTACACCCGCCAAGGGCCCGGTGATCAAAAACGGCAGAGCGCGCAATCCATTGAGCGCGCCCAGCAACAAAGAGTTGCCAGTGAGGTCGTACAGCAACCAGCCGAGAGTGACTTGTTGAACCCACTGGCCGGCGCTCATCATCAGTGTGCCGCTCCAGAGATAGCGGTAATCCGCGTGACGAAGAGACGCGAACATTTTGGAACGAAATTGGGGAGCCGCGACCCGAGCCGCGTTGCTGTCGATTCCCTGCGCGGGAGATTTTGTAGACTCGTGCTTCAACAACAGTTTCCGAATCGAGAACACGGGGTGAACGGATGAGACAGATTTATTAGTAGCAGGATTCGAGCTGACATACTATGGAAACAGGCCGAAGCGCTTCTGAGCTACACCTGATTGTCGGTCATCGTGCCTCCATGATAGAGAATAGAGGCTGATGCAGCATCATGGAGGACTATAAAAGTTGCGCAAAACGCGAATTGTGATAGCCGGCGCGGGACCTGTGGGCGTCGTTGCGGCGCTGGCGTGCGCCCAATACGGCTTCAGCGTCACTCTATTGGAAGCGGAGGACAAGATCGACGACAAACCGAGAGCTGCAACGACTCATCCCTCGACCCTTGAAATGATAGCTCGGGTCGGTCTCATCGAGCCATTCATCAGTGAAGGACTGGTGGCGCGCTATTTTCAATTCTGGGACAAGCCTGCGCGTAGGCAAATTGTCGAATTCGATCACGAGTTATTGCGCAACGAAACGCCCTATCCGTTCGTCGTCCAAACCGAGCAGCACAAACTTGCGCGTATGGGCATCGAACGGCTGAAGACATTCCCCGATGCGTTGGTGCGTTTTTCGACTCGTGTTACCGGAGTAAGCCAAACCGCGGATCACGTTACCATAACGGCCGAGGGGCCAAACGGTAGCGCGACGCTTCAGGGTGATTGGGTGATCGGCGCCGACGGCGGTCGGAGCACCGTCCGTAAGGCCCTCGACATCGAATTTGAGGGGTTCACGTGGCCGGAGCGCTTCCTGGTTCTGACGACCCTAGATGACTTTCAAAAGCTTTTGCCTGGCTGTTGCTATCGAAACTATTTGGCGGACCCGGACGAATGGACAAACCTCTTTAAAGTGGCGGGTGATGACGGCAAGGGGCGTTGGCGCGCGGTTTTTCCGACCCGCGTAGAAGAAACCGACGAAGAGGCATTAGCAGACGAATCCACGTTCTCCCGCCTGCAGCGGGTGTTCCCGTTGCAGCGCCCCTATGAGGTCGTCCATCGCAATCTCTATAAAGTACACCAGCGGGTTGCAGCGACGTTTCGCAAAGGCAGGGTTCTTCTCGCCGGCGACTCGGCTCACGTGAACAATTCAGTCGGCGGATTGGGGCTAAACGGCGGCATCCATGACGCCATGGAGCTGGTTGACACACTCCAGCAAGTAGTACACGGCGAAGCCGGCGACTCGTTGCTCGACCGCTATACGCGGAGAAGGCGAACTCTGAATATCGAATTCGTCCAGGAACAAACGATTATCAATAAAAAGCGTTTGGAAGAGCGCGACCCCAAGGCGCGCCGGGCGCGCTTCGATGAATTGCGCGCCACGGCGGAAGACCCGAAAAAGCACAAAGAGTTTTTGTTGCGCACTTCACTCATTGCCAGCGTGCGCAAGGCACAGAGCATCCCCTAGGACGGCGTTGACGCTAATCAGAGAGGCTGCATGAATATCGACCTGCACTCGCATTTTTTTCCGATCGAAGCGTTGCAGAATCCGGGCAGGTTCGAAGAGCGCAAGCCAAAGGTCGTTTTGGACAAGGAGAAACTTTCCGTCACTTCGCAAATCGGTTCTCGGCCTGGACTTGGTCCAGGCGCGTACGATCCGATGACACGCATCAAAGCGCTGGATGAGATGGGCATCGATATGCAAGCGCTGTCGCCGTCGCCGATCCTCCTTTTCTATTGGGAAGAGCCGGCGGTGGCCGCCCACTTTACCCGTAAGCAGAATGAAGCTATTCGAGACGTCGTCAAAAAACACCCCGATCGCTTTGTTGGCTTCGGCAGTGTGCCTTTGCAGAGCGTAGGCGAATCCATCGCAATCGCCCGAGAAGCAAAGGACATGGGGCTCAAAGGTCTGGAGATCGGCAATGGGGTCGGCGATAAGGCGCTGGATGATCCAATATTCGCGCCTTTTTTTGACGCGGCCCAGGATTTGGACATGCTCCTCTTCGTACACCCCCTCGAGGGCGGCCTCGATACCGACGATCCGCTATCGCCGATTCTCGGGAACGTTCTGCAATTCACTGTTCGCACGACGATGACCATAGAGCGAATGATCCTGAGGGGAATGTTCGAGAAGTATTCCAACCTGCGTCTTTGCCTCTCACATGGCGGCGGCCTGTTGGCGCTCAACATCTGGCGCCTCGATCACTCCTACAGTTTAAGGCCGGAATTGAAGCAACTGGTGCCGCACAAACCATCCGAGTATTTGAAAAGAATGTACTTTGACACGATTCTTCATTCTGTCGAGGCATTACATTACCTCATCAGAACCGCGGGGGCGGATCGCGTCGTGATCGGCACAGACTATCCCATGGCGATGGGTGACTTTGACCCCGTGGGTAAGATCAATGCTCTCGACGTATCTGACTTCGAGCGCCAGCTCCTCCTCGGCGGCAACGCCGCTCATGCGCTAAGGCTTTAGTGCTGCTCCCTCGAAGCGGCTCGTGCGGGAATTTGCCGGTCATGATTTTCCCAAGGCGCGCTGCAAAACGCTTCTCTGCGCTTCGGTTGCGTCGCGCACGATCTGCGCCACATCGATCGCCGTCAACTGCCGGTTGCGTTTGAGAATGCGACCGTCGACGATTACGGTATCGACATTATACGGCTGTGCTGACTGAACAATGAGCAGAGCGGGATCGTGAAACGGGGCAGTATTCAAATCGTCGGTGCGGACAAGAATCAAATCGGCTCGTTTTCCGGGTGTCAGTGAACCAACCTGGTGCGAGATACCGAGTGATTTGGCGCCGTCAAGCGTGGCCAGTTCGACGATGCGTCGCGGCTGCAACTCAAGGACATTCATTGAACGCAGATGATTCAACTGCAGCGCCAGGCGCATGATGCCAAACATATCGACGTTGCCACCGACCGTGGTCGTGTCCACAGATAAACTGCACTGCACCCCGCGTCTCATGAGATCGCCGAGATAGGGCAGTCCGGAGGCAAGCCGTGAGGCGGTGAAAGGCGCGACGCTGACCATCGCTCCCGTCTGGGCAATGATCTGCCGCTCCTGTTCGGTCGCGTTGTAAGTGTGTATCAGCAGCATATCCGGACCCAAGAGCCGGTCCTTGTCCAGCATGCCTATGCGGCTGAATTTCTTGACT
>DATACQ010000678.1:0-9144 GCA_036258955.1 Binatia bacterium | reverse complement strand
TAATGAGTTGATAGGGCCAGAACATCGCACGGTTGTAAGTGGTAAATAAGAACTTCAGCGGCGAGCCGCGCAGCACCGGAGGCAAGCCCGCGCCGCCTACTGTCGCGACCGCTACGTCACCACTCAGCAGGGCCCGGCTCGCGATCGGCGCGCTCATCAAAATGAGCTCAACGTCCAAGCCCTCAGCGCGGTAATAACCCTGATCACGCGCTACGGTAAACGCCAGGACCGCCTGGGTTGTGCTCGGGATGGCGACTTTGAAGCTTTGGGCGTGGGCGGCGCTGAAGGAGCACGCTATGAATAACGCGAGTTCATATAAGATTGCCCAGCGCGAGCTCAATCTCATCGTATCGCTTCTTTCTTCCTCGAGCTCTCGATTCCCATGATTCGCGGCAGCAACCGCTCGGCGAGTTCGGTGCCGGGCAAAAGCAGCTTGAGTCTTCTTGCCAGCTCGATGCCGGGCCTGAGGCTCTTTTGAAACACTTCCGTGCGCCTTTTCCGAATAGCCATTGGATCTCCGGAGCGCTTGAAACGTTCCACCCAGTGATCACCGACAAAGCTCTGCGCCGAGCTCACCGCCAGTAGTTTCCGCAGCGCGGCGAAATCCAAGCCGCACTTCTCGCTCATCATCTCGGCCTCATGCGCCGCCAGCATGTGAATGCATGTGACCATTTGCACGATCAGCTTGGCGCTCGCTCCGCTCCCAAGATCCCCCATATGGAAGATGTGCGACGCCGACGTTTCGAATACCGGCCGACAACGCTCCAGGATAGCTTGATCTCCGCCGGCCATGTAACAAAGCGTTCTTTCCCGCGCGCCGGCTTCGCCGCCACTGATCGGCACATCGACAACATGAACCCGCTTGCTTTTTCCAAGGGCGGCGAGTCTTTGTACGGTCTCCGGAAAAACCGTACTGTGGATCGCGACGATGCTTTCCGGTCTCGCGGTTTCGAACACGCCGTTCTCACCTGCGAGCACTTGTTCCGCTTGAACGTCGTCCACCACCGCCACTTCAATCAGCTCCGCAAACTCGGCCACCTCCGCGGGAGACTGCGCCGGCCGCGCTCCCAGCAGCGCCAATTCATTAACCTGTGCTTCGCGTAGATCATAAACAGCGAGATCATACCCGGCGCGGCAAACGTTCGCCGCCATTGGCGCGCCCATCCTGCCCAACCCGATAAAACCCACTCTGCTGATGTTTTGGTCCATTCCTCGTCGTGACCACGGCGATCATAGGTATTCACCGCGACGATGTCCAGCGCCGTTCAGGGTGTCGCCGAGAAGTGAACCGTGACCAGTAAGCAGCAGGACGACAGAGTGAACACTGACCTATCGAGGCTCTCATGTAGGCGCCACGGCCATCGCCTTTCCTT
This sequence comes from Binatia bacterium, assembly GCA_036258955.1. Classification (GTDB taxonomy): domain Bacteria; phylum Desulfobacterota; class Binatia; order UBA9968; family UBA9968; genus DATACQ01. Next base: position 7,771 of record DATACQ010000678.1, on the reverse strand, counting down.
ATTGCCTATTCGCTATGCCCAACGCGCTTGACGCAAACTCGATAGAAGTGATTAGATCGGCCCAACCGGAAGGAGAACGATAATGGCTGAAGATCAGAAAGAATATATCGTCGGCACGGTGCGGCCCACGAACCGGCCGGAGGCTGGGCAGGAGCTAGATCTCGATACCCTGATACCGGCAAAAATCAAATTTCTTACCTCCACGATGAACTTTACCCAGGGCACCGAAGAAGAATTCAGCAAGTCTATGCCAGGATACGAGGCGAAAGCAGCGGAATTTGCAAGAATGGGAGCCGATCTGGTGCGCCCGAGCGGCGCGCCACCGTTCATGCTTCTGGGTTACCAGCGCGAACAGGAACTGATCGCGAGCTGGGAAAAGAAGTACGGCGTGCAGATGTTCACTTCCGGCCAGAACCATGTCCGCGCGCTGCGCACTTTGGGCATCAAGAAGTTCATCGGCGCCAGCTACTTCCCGGAAAAAATGAACAACATCTTTGCACGCTATTTCTCGGACGCCGGTTTCGAAGTACTGGCGATGGAAGGCATTGATGCGCCTTTCGCGGCTGTTCCCAGCGTGCCACCGGAGAAGATCTTGGATTTCATGCAAGGTATCGCCGCGAAACACAAGGATGCCGATGGCATCTACATGCTCGGCTCGGCATGGAAAACTCTTGAGATCATCGAGCCGCTGGAAAAAGCCACCGGTTTAACCGTGGTCCATGCGGGCCCCGCGCGCTGCTGGGAAACGCAGCTGCGCTTGGGATTGAGTTATCCGACACAAGGGTATGGCCGGTTATTGGCCGGGATGCCGGGATAAAACAAACCAGCCGCTGCAAGAACCTCGCATTGCGGCGTCTACTTGAGCTGAAGATCATGGTCGACAAAATCTTTATGGTGCTTGCGCTTCTGATGGCATGTATTGCGCCCGGCCAATCGGCACGTGCGCAGGAGAGAATCCGCATCGCCTGGGCGGGAGCAAGCCCGGCCAACGCCGCGATCTGGGTGCTTCAAGAAAAAAGACTTTTGCAAAAATACGGCGTCGAGCCTGAAATCATCAGCATCAACGCCAGCCCCACCGTCTTACAAGCGCTCCTCGCCGGGGAGATCGATGTCTCGGCGACTTCCGTGACAACTCTGGTAAGCTCTCGTCTTGCAGGCGCCGATACGGTGATGATCCTCGGCATGGTCCGGACTTTCGTCGATCATATTATTACGGCTCAATCCATCTCGACTCCGGAACAGCTCAAAGGGAAGATCGGCGGCGTCAATCGCATCGGCAGCACCTCGGATATGGGATTGCGCTTCGCACTCCGGCGCCTCAACATCGATCCGGAAAAGGATGCCAAAATCATCACCGCCGGCGGCAACCCGGAAAGATTCGCAGCGCTGTCAAAGGGAATTATTCAGTTTACCATTATTCCGGAACCTTTCGTGCGCCAGGCCCTACAGTTGGGATTTCGCGATCTCTTCGACATCGGGTCGTTGAAAATTCCTTTCTGGTGGAACGGCGTGCTGTCGCGGGAAGCGATCGTCAAAGCGAAGCGGCCACTGCTGCTGAAGTTCGCGCGCGCTATGATCGAGGCGATTCACTTCAACAAGACCCATAAAGAGGAGGCCAAGGCTATTTGGGGCAAAAATTTGCGCATCTCGGATCCGGAAGGTCTTGAACGCGCATGGCATACCTACACTGCGGCATACCCCGATAACTTGCTGCCGACGCCGGAAGGCGTCAAAACACTGCTGGACGATATCGCGCCGCGGGAGCCCAAGGCCGCCACCGCAAACCCGAGACTCTTCGTAGACCCGAGTCTCGTTCAAGAGATTGAAGCGACAGGATTTGTAAAACAGCTGTACAAGAAGTAGGCGAGCGCCAAAAGGCGCGAGGCACGAGGCGACGGAAACGAGACCGTGTACAATGTCATCCGCAGGGGCGAGTCACTTCTGCACAGCCGCGCTCTAGCCAGAAATACTTTTGCGTTCTTTGCACTGCTATTGCCTCAAAATTTCTCCGTCTGCGCAAACTTGACCGATGCCACGAGCCCTGGAAAACAAGAGGTTACTCGCGCCAAGTCGCCAAGACGCCAAGTTCCAAATTCTTATATTCTTTGCCTTGCGCTCTTTGCGTCTTTGCGCGAGATATTCCGAGTCTTTGGTTGCGGCTCTGCCGCGCCACGTTCTCTGCGCTGAATCCGAACGTCACTTACGCGTATCGCGACATCGTCTGCGGCCTGTACTCATCGGGTGCGCGCGTTACGACCAACCGCGGTTCAATCCCATAAAGGCGGCGCGCGTTGCCGCCGAGCAATTTTTCTCGGACGTGTTGCGGCACCTTCCATTTTTCCATGTTCTCGAGCGCTTCCCAGACGTCCGATGCGTCCAGGTGCGGCATGTCCGATGACCACAAGGCGATGTTCTCAAACAGATCCCAGAGTCGTAGTGTGATCATCTCATCGCTTTCAAACGCGATAAAGCATTGCTTGTAAAACACTTCGTGCGGATTGCCGATCTTTTCACCGGTGTGCTTATAGAGATCGAGATAGGTCTCAGCTTTCTCTAAAACCAGCGGCAACCAACTCGAGTTCGACTCGAGAATAGCGACCTTCAAGCGCGGAAATTTTTCCAACCAACCGGTCATCAGCACCACACCCGTCCACGTCATGGCTTCGGCCATAAAGCCGTACGCCGCATCCCCCGCCTGCTTGGAGCCCATCACTTGCATGATGTTCGCGACGAACTGCCCCGGCGAGTACACCAATATCTCCTCATCGGAAAATAACCGTTTGCGGTTGGTGCCCATGCGCTGATCCAATTCCGGCGATAACGCCTCGCCCCGCGATGGAAAGGTATGCATCCCCAACACGATGCCAAGCTCCTCGAATTCCCGCCATAGCGGATCGTACTCGGGGAACGTCGGATACCTACCTTGAGCGATGATCGGCCGCACCAGAGCGGCTCGGAAGCCGCGCTTTTCGACCCGGCGCAGCTCTTCAATGGCGCAGTCAACATTCTGCGTCGGCAGTACGGCCGCGGGAAAAAGCCGCATCTTATCGGCGCTACAATAGTCGTAAACCCAATCGTTATACGCGCGTGCGCAGATATACGCGGCGTCGGCGTTCTCCACCAAAGGGAGATAGACGAACGTGGACGGGAAGATCATCACCTGATCAATTCCCGAAGCGTCCATATCCTGGAGGCGCGCGTTCGGATCGCGAGCGCTCTTGTTGCGGCCGATCGTCTCGTCCCATTCCTTCGTGCCGGGCTGGGTCTGGCCAATAATCTTTTTGGTGAGTCCGGGGTGCCAGGTCTCGCCGGGATATTTCCACTTGTCGGGATCGCGAAAGCTGATGCGCGAATTGCGTACTAGGAAAAGCCGGTCCGCGTCGCGATAAAAATGGGTTTTGGCAAAATCGCGGTTGTTTTGCGGAATATATCTGTCCCATACCTCGGGCGGCTCGTAGATGTGGCTGTCACAGTCGAATACGGGAAAACTCTTCGTTCTACCTTGTGCGCTGTAAGCCATAATTTACTCCATCAGCGACGGAAGATCTTTCGACACGCGAATACGGACCCCCGCGTGCTTAGTTTTCGCTCAGAAACTCCCGAATGAGACGGTGTACTTTTTCAGGTTCAGTGTAAAAATAACTGTGTCGCTCGCCGGGAAGCACGATCAACCTCGAGTTCGGAATGCCCTTGGCCAATACATCGGCACCCGCGCGATGTGACATGTCGCTGACAATGAAGTGGTCGTCGTCCCCGACTAGAATCAGGGTCGGCACTTGGATTTCTTTCAAGCGCGTCCCCGTATCGTGTTCCTGGCGCGCCAACACATGGCGGAAGTAGAACTCTACCGGGCAGAGATTCGCCATTCGTACCTGAAGATATTTCTCGATGAGGTTTATGTGATTGCGCGCGTAGACCTCTGTCCAGCCCACCACGATCGTGTGGTCGCGCACGTACTTCTCATAACCCCACTCGACCATTTCTTTGGCAATGCGAAGTGGAATACCGCGGTCGCCCGGGTGAGCTGCGCCGCTGGACGCAAGAATCAGCTTGCTCACTTTTCGCGGATGATTGAGCGCCAAAAGTTGAGCAACTCTGCCGCCCATGGAATGGCCGCACACGACGGCCTCTTCTAAACCGAGATGATCCAGCACTGCCACGGCGTCGTCCGCGAACATCCCCGTGCTGTATTTCGCCGAAGGCTTTCCCGACAAGCCTGTTCCGCGGTAATCGAGAGTAACGACACGGTGATCTCGGGAGAACTCAGGCGTCTGGTAAAGATTCCAAACCGCGCCGTCGCACGCCGTCTCGCTCAAGAAAAGAAACGGCGTGCCCTGGCCCGATACTTCGTAGTAGATATCAATTCCGTCTTTGGCTTTGACATAAGGCATCAGCAATCACCCCTCGCCTAGCAATAGACCAGGATCACCCTCCCGAACAAGAGGCGTTTGGGATTGGAGCTCGAAACCCAAAACTTGAAATTCGAAACTGCCTCGCCGCAGCCACCTGCTTTTCCTGTTGACAACAAACCACAGTTCACTATTCACTCATTTACAGCAGCTTGATTTATCGAGGTGACCTGATGCCAAACAAGTATGTCGATTGCGATGGGCATGTAATGGAGAACACCGATGAAATCATTAGATTAGTCGGCGAGCCATTCAGAACCACCGGCCATATGAATCCGCGGCGCGTACTGCCGAGCCTGGACCGCTTTCATACGCCGCGCCTGGAAGAACGCAAACCCGGGACATTCGATCCTAGCGTCGGGCCAGAGAAATGGGTTCAGTTCCTCGACAAAATGAGTCTTGACTTCAGCGCCTTGTTTCCAACCGAAGGGCTCGCGTTCGGTCAAGTCGTATTCTCGCCTTGGGCGATCGCATATGCGAAGGCGTATAATGATTGGCTCTCGGCAAAGTACTTGAAATTCAACTCGCGACTGAAAGGGATTGCGTTGATTCCAATGCAGGACGTGGGCGCTGCTGTTGCCGAATTGCGGCGCGCCGTGAGGGATCTCGGCATGGTCGGCGCCATGCTGCCATCCAATGGTCTCAACCCGCACTTGAGCGCGAAGCATTTCTGGCCGGTGTACGAGGAAGCGGCGACACTTGACTGTGCGCTGGCAGTGCACGGCGGTTGCTACGGCGATTTGGGGTTTAATACTTATACCGTTTTTCCCGCCACCCGCGCGTTGGGAATGCCCGTACCGCTGGCCATCGCCGCTACCGGCATGATCGTCGATGGCGTGCTTGATGAGTTTCCGACCTTGCGGGTCGGGTTTTTGGAAGGCGGCACGTCTTGGATTCCTATGGTCCTCGACCGTTTAGCCAGAGAACAGGAGTACGGCGGCCTGCGCATCAAGAGAGAACCCGTGGACTACTTCACGAGCGGCAAGTTGTTTTGCAGCTGCGAGGGCAACGAAAAGGCTTTGGCCTATGCCATCGACCGAGTCGGCCCGCAAGCGTTTATGTTCGCCTCGGACTTTCCGCATGAGATCTCGCTGGACAACTGTTTGCAAGAGATTGAAGAAATAGTTGTGCGAAAGGATCTGAGAGAAGAGCACAAAGCCGCCATCCTCGGCGAGAACGCTCGCCGCTTTTACAAGATTTGATCTTGCAAGACAAAGCTCTTGAACGGGTGTGATTCGAATGCAAGTTCTCCTTCGCCTCCCTTGTTTAGCGACGGTGAGGAGGAATGGCATGCTGAGGGAAAAGCGAAGCATCTCGGCTTTTAAGCGTCGCCAAGACGAGATTTTTGGCTGAGCCTCTGAATGATGTTCCGATAAAGTGCATTACTGAGGGAATTGCGTCGGCTCGGCCGGATGGCGATGAACGGAAGCACCAAAGCTTGCAATAAAAGAAGGGTCGGCGGTAAATGCACGGTGAGGAGATTAGGAATGCGCCGGAGCCTGTTATGTGTTCTAACGTTTTTCGCGTGCTTGTCAAAACCTTTCGTCACCGTCGAATCCGCGAGGGCGGTCGATAAAGTTAAATTTCCCTACTCCCCGATATCTTACCACAGCCTGCCATTTCTGGTTGCCTACGAAGCCAAGCTTTTCGCGATGCACGGTTTGGAAGTCGAGCCGATATTCGCCGGCGCTTCATCACTGATCGTACAATCCATGCTTGCCGGAGAGGCCGATTTGGCCGGCATGGCTGGACCGGCAGTGATCTCCAATGTCCTCAAAGGCGGCGACGTGATTCAGGTCGCGGCGCTGGTAAAATCTTTCAGCGTTCCATTGTACGTGCAGCCTGCAATAACTCAGATAACGCAATTGACCGGTAAGAGAGTCGGCGTCACGCGGTTCGGTTCGGTGTCTCACTTCACCGCGAAGGCCATACTCGACCGCTCCAACGTTACCGATGCCGTCATCGTGCAGACCGGCGGCTATCCGGAATCGATGACTGCGCTCAGCACCAACGCCATTGCCGGCGCCATGATCCCGGCGCCACAGAGCGTCGTCCTGCGTGAAAAGGGTTTCCGCGAACTCGTCAGCATCAAACAAATTCGCGACATGAATATCCGTTTCATTGAACAGGGAATCGTGGCGCGACGCGCGTTCGCCGAAAAGAATCCCGAGCTCGTGAAACGATTCATCGCAGCCGTCTACGATGGCCTGAAAAAAATCCATGATGACAAAATCTTTGCAGTCAAAATTCTTGGGAAATACACCAAAGTGACACGGCAGAACATGCTCGAAGAGAGCTATCAGGCCGGCATTGATGCGTTCGCCAAAGATCCGCTGATCCCTGCGGCGGTCTTCAAGGATCTGGTCGAACAGTTGATAGCGCTTAAACTCATCGATCCGGCGGCCGCACAAAAGACACCGCTCAGTGCCTACTATGATAATCGCTATGTCGTTGAACTAGAGAAGTCCGGCTTTTTTAAGCGTCTCTGGCAGTGAATTGTTTGTAAGGGGCGATCGAAGAGCGTCGCTGCTCTACCAGTATCGTTAAGACAACCGGTAGTCAGAGGAGAATCCGATGAACCCTTCAACTTGCCCCACACGTGAGAGGACCGGGAGTTACGTGCTTCCATACATCTCGAGCTTCCTTGTGAGCCTAAGTTTCAGTGTAACGGCCGCGCCGTCCACAACGTTCGCACAAAGTCCTCCTACAATCCTGGTCGCCTATGCGGGTCAAAACGAAACCGTCGGCCCCATGTGGGTGGGTATCGAGAAAGGCACTTTCAAGAAACATGGGCTGGACGTGCGCCTCGTACAGATGCGCAACGGTTCCCTGAGCATGGCTACGCTGTCCTCGGGTCAGGTGCAATACAACTACGGCTCGCCGGGTAACGCGCTCAGCGCCGCAGTGGGCGGCATGAAAATACAGTGTGTTGCGTCTCCCGTGCAGAAAATTCCCCGCGAGCTGATCGCGCGCAAAGAGATTCGAACTATAGAAGATTTGCGCGGCAAGACCTTCGGCGTGCAAAGCATCGGCGGCGGCTTTTGGTTGCAGACGATGATTGCTCTAGATCAGCTCGGCATCGACCCGGAAAAATACGACCTTAAAATGCGCATCTTGGGGGACACTGCGACCGTTACCCAGGCGCTCGGCTCCGGCGGCGTCGATGCAACGGTTATTCCTTACAGTTTCAGCGAAGCGGCCAAGCGCGCGGGTGCCAACGTGCTCGCGGACATCGGCAAGCTCAACTTCCCTTACCAGGGCACAACCCTATGTTTTCTTCGCGATTCAGCCGCAGCTTCAGCCGATCAGGTCTCGCGTTTACTCAAGGGGATGGCGGACGCGGTGGTATTGATTCAGGATCC
>DATACQ010000677.1:0-5320 GCA_036258955.1 Binatia bacterium | reverse complement strand
TCAACGCCCGGGACTCGCCGCGCGGTGCGGGCGAAATCGAGTACCAGCCGGAGCAGGAACGTCCGAACCTCTTCCGTTCTCGTCTCGTAGCTTATTTCGGCTGACATTGCTTCGTTTTGTTTCTTTGTTGATTTCGGCGCTGATATCAGACGCACTCGCACACTGTTTTCCGCTTCTTCATAATACTTATGGGGAACAACTAACAGCGCGCCACTCTGATCCAACTCGAAAGTTATCCACCTTTCCCTCCTCTTGACTATGTTGCTCATCAACAATGCCAAACCATTTCGATCTAAGAACACTCTGGCTTTGCACGATGACGATGCGACTGCTGTCTGAACACCCGCCGAGGCGAAACGGTCGCGATGAGAACATCCCACTGAACGTGCTGGCCGGAGGGAGCTGGACGTGCCCCAGAGAATCTGTCCTCGAGAATGTCCAGCTGCGAGATCTTCGATAAAGTTGCCCAGCGCCAGCCAGTGGCTGGTTTGGATCGGCTTTCGCCACCAGTCTGATAGAAGAAAAGCCGAGGGAGCCCCTTGTTGATGCCGTAGTCGTGCGGCTCTGCGACCCTGCGAAATCCATCCAGCATGAACGTGACGAGCCGCTTCTCACCTATAGCAAAGCGCAAAACTTGATCTAGGCGGGCATCCACGCAAGTATCAACCCCTTCTGGAAAAACTTAGAGGTGCTGAGTTGGCTTCATACCGCAGTTAACGGCACGACACCCAAGTGAGATTTTATAGTAATATGCTGCGAAGCGCGCACAGCTTAGACCCTGACTCTGGTCGAGCAGGTACTCAACTTCCACCGGAATGTGGCGCAAGTAGTCACGTGGCTTGAAGGACATCCGTTGCCTCGGCCAGGATGTGCGGCCCGATAAAGGGCGAGAGTGACTCGGTGGTCACGACCTCAACCGGGTGCTCCAAAGTGTCTTCGAGCAGGTCCGCCAGCGCCATGAAGCGATCGAACGTCTTTTCTGCCGGAGTGAACTCGACAAGCACATCAACATCACTGTCGGGACGAGCCTAATTGCGAAGCACGGATCCGAAGAGCGCCAGCCGACGGACACCGAGGCGCCGAATCTCGGACTCAACGGTTTGCAGGCGCCGGATCGCCTCGTCACGGGTGAGGGGAATTGTGCTCATGTCCAGAACATACATGAAAGATCCACTTGCGCCAAGAATCTACAAGGTGAAAAACGCCATTGCAGGACCAGGATTCCAACATGAATCTTCTCGTATCCGCGGACTCTTTCCGGCCCCCTCGTCGCGCCCGTCGCACATCTTCGCTGGAACCTGAGGGCAGGAAGCCCTAAACATATGGATACTGAGCTGCTCTCAGTATGGACGTGTCCTGAATCAAATCTGTCTCTAGCGCGTAAAATCCCATAACTCGGACTCTAGAAACCAATTTACTTCCGTTTCGCACATTTCCTGGTAAGCGCTGTCTCCGTTGTTTCACGGCATGGTGATTGCTCGATGCTCACATCATTATGAACATCATTCCGAGCCAAAAGTTATTGCCGCTTCGTGAGCAAATTATCGAAGATGCGGTCTCTGGCTTAACGATCAAAATCGAGGCCGCTCCCGACGGCACACCACGTCTGATGATTCATGGCGGCCTTGCATGTGGCAAGCGAGAGTTTAGATTTGATCCCACGGGCAACTTCGCCGGCGCCGCTCTTAGACAACTCTGCTGTTCATGCGAGTCGTTGCAAATGGGAGCTGTTCCGAAAGCCATTGTGGTTTCCATCCAGACGAAGCCGAGACTGAGAGGCTCGTAACGAGGGCATTCTCATTCTCGAACTCGACCCCGTGTCGCCTTCCACGGCACCCTCTCGGATTCTCTCGGAAACACCCGCCGACACAGTCGAGAACCGCAGCATCGTAAAAATTCCACAGCGCACACGCTTCGAACGGAACACCACGTCTGATGATTCAGCCGGCAAGAATTCCTCGACCATCTGCCGCAGTTGCTCTCTTCTCATCTCCAACTACATTTTACGGCCCACGTCAGCGACTGTCCTGGTATAGCAGAGTCAGTGTTATGAGGCTTTCTCCGATGGTCTAGCTATTTAGAGGCTGATGATTTGATTATCCAATTGTGCGATCACTTTGTAATACCGCCGTTGCATATGAAAAATGTCTCTTCAGCGTTGCATTCAGCGTCGCTCGGTTGAAGCCACGGCCGCGGAAAAACTCGCTAACAGCTTGTCGAACTATGATCATGATGCCCTGAGTACTGTTTATAGAGAGAACGTCGCATCTTGGGTATGCTGAACATAGGCCTTATCTACTCAGAGACAAGCTGGAACAACCCTACGCAATGACAAACCATTCCGCAGCAGTTTCCTGGAAACAACAATTCTTCTGACTCGCATCCCTCAACCGAGGGTGAGACAGAATCAAATGTAGAGGTTCCATGCAGTATGTAGTTCGCGTTCCAGGGACGAGACATGGCGTTATTGCAGCCAATCTAAGTTATTGCTCCTCCAGAAGTTTTCAGAGTGCCGACTGTTTGGCACGACCGCTGCAGGGTTTACGTTGCCAGGAGGTGAGCATGAGACACTGGAAACGATATCTTGCTGCGGGTTCGCTTGCCGTAGCGCTGGCAGCCTCTGGTTGTGCGGCGCGAACTGGTCCGATTCGCGGCGATGGTTCTGTTCAGGGAGACACGACTTCGGCACGCGGTAGCGGCCAAGCTACTAGTGAGACGGAACAGAGCACGAGCGGCGGCACGACTCGTCAAGGAACCGGAAGCACTTCCGGCAGTGGCAGTTTGAGTGGTGCCGGGAGCGGCAGTGTAAGCGGTTCGGAAAGTGGCAGTGGTACTGGTAGTGGAAGACGTTCAGGTACTGTGCCGGGTTACTAGCCTTTGTCGTCGAGGAAAGAGTGGGGAGGGGTCCTTCTCTCCACTCGCTCCACCCCGGTAGCCGTCCTCACGAGTTACTGCTGCTCTCTGACTGAAAAGAGACAACCGTTCAATAATACTCCGCGATTGCCACTGCTCGTAACTTACTGGCTCGGAATATTTTAGGTCTTCCTGGAAAATCGCTTCAAGCTGACGGGCCACTCGGCTGTCATAAACCGTGAGATTGATTTGCGGAATTGATCGAGAGAAGAAACAGCATGTAATTTTGAAAGCTGCCTCCCAGCGGTGAGCTTTTTACAACCTGTGCTCTGACTGTTCCCGCCTGATCGAGTCGTGGAAACTAGGCCCTCGCCGACGATTGCGACGCCTGTCGTTGCAAGCCAACTCTCAGCGAATCCGGTTTGCAAGTAGCTAACGATTGGACCTTCAAATCTCAAATTCGTGTCGCGCCAATGCTTTGGTGTCCGACCATCGCCGGTCCATGCATTACTGAGTCCAAAGCCGCCGGTAAATCCGATTCCGCCATCGATCACCAACACTCGTCGACGATACGGTAATTGTAGCGCAATAGCCGCCACGGAAAGACGACGCCCTCTGCTTTGATCTGTCGGAAATACTCGACGTGGCAGCCAGCCTCCTTCATAGTGCCAACAATTTCCCCTAGTATTTTCCCTGATCCGTGACGGTCCGGAAGAATATCTACTTTAACGCCTTTCCGGCAGCGTTCAGCAAAAGCGTGTGCCAGCTCATGGGCTATGGAACCATCTTCGTAAAGATACTGAGCGAATGTGATAGGCGTTGTTTTGAGTGGCGTGCGCCTAAAACTTGAGAATCGCTCTAGGCCAAAGTGGTCTGGTTTTGAGCAGAAGAGGCGAGCCGGGCGGATCGCCGTGACCACGTGATAACATCATGCTTGGTTCTTACAGTATGACGATCTTTCCACCGACACTGGGAGTCGGCTTGAGAGGGGTGGCTTACGCAGCGGCATTGGCGGCTGTCTTGGATATGATTGTTACCGGCGGAAGCTTCTACTATCTGCAAAAGCTTCTCTCGCTTATAACAATGGAGGCGCGAGCTGCAGAGATTAGAAAGCCCACACCACCTCGGCTTAGTAATGCAGAGCTGTGCTCGGAAGCCCATTCGCCCAGAAAATCCGAGATTTTCGCGACGATAAAGAATGGGAACTGATGAAAACAGATGACGAGTTTAGACACTTCAGCGGTAAGGCACAAACAGAACAAGAAAAAACTCGCATCCGGCGAGAGCGACACGAGTTTTTCATGCGCTGGGTGAACCGCCGGGACCAAGAGTTCACTGAGAACTTTGTGCCGCGAGCAAAATACTTACTCAGGGAGTTGGTCTCGAGACTTCCGCCTCAACCAAAGAGGGAAATAGACACCGATAAGTGGTTTTTCGGTTCGACAGCCGGTGCCAACGCGTTTCGATTTACAGCAGACCGCCTCGATGTCTGGGCTAAGAAGGTTTGCCCTAATCCGTAGCTTTATTGCCCGCGTCAATTGACCCCGCGCGCAGCGCCCGGCGGCATGAACGACTGCAATGCGAAGCAGGGTAACCTTTTCAATCGAACCCGCACGCGCCTGCTTGTAGATTTGCCTGCTGGTAAGCCTCCGGACTGAAGGCGTGAACGAAGCCCGCTTTGCCGGTGATCCAAAACCGTTTATATCTTTACATCAACCGCACGAAGTTCGTCTTTAAATACTCGGTGCAATCTGGCGAGTCTCGCTCCGAAGTAACCGCCTGCGCGTTCGCCGTTCTGGAAACTCCACATCCTGCATAAAGCGAATACCATACTGAAGCGAGTGCACATGATGTTGCGTATCGGATTTCGTGCATCGATAGTGAAACTGCATCCCAGCCGACCAGATGCCGTTGTAGTCGCCGCCGGGCCTGCAGAACTCTCGCTCAGCTCCATCTCCAACATCTCGCCAATCGCAATTGGAGTTGTCATAGAGCAGACAGACATTGACGCTGTACGCTATTGGGGAGGAAAGAAAAGTGTTTGTGGTAATCACCGTGTGAGCGTCAGGCGGGCAGTGTATTCGCTCTGGCTCGCCGTAGGGCAGTGGATAACACTTTGAGTTGTCAGCTTTTGTTTCCTTGAAGGTGATACGATGTATGCTGCGGAGCTGATCTCCCTCTCGGCAGCCGTGATGGCCGGCCACGTTCACTCCTACTCTCTTGTCCTCTCCGTAAGCACGTAGAAATCCACCTCGACCTAGACTTCCCCTTCATACGGCGAGGTGGGTGCACGAATCTCTTCAGGAACGACTATCACGGGCCAAGTAGGTGCCGGAGAAGATTCACTAGGGAAAGGAGGTCCACGCGACGAACCGGATCCGCCTATAGCTTTCCCGGGCCCCGTACCTCCCGTTGCCGAGCCGATTGCTGGACCCTCTGGCGATCGATCCAGCCCTTCACCTTCGTT
>DATACQ010000676.1:0-4439 GCA_036258955.1 Binatia bacterium | reverse complement strand
GCTGTCGCTGTTCTTATACAAAATCCTATTTCTTGCCAAGAATAATCAGAGACTAGGTCGATCCTCTAAGACCCAGGTCCTAAAAAGCTCAGTAATCTAAGCACCGCATAGGGAAAAATACAACGCAAAGCGTATTGAGATGGCACCACTGTCGGGATAATTTCCCTTAAAATCTGAGGCAATTTTCTCATCACGGAGGTACTGGGATGAAAACGAGTTTCACGCTAGCCATGGTTGGTTCCGTATCAACATTGCTAGCTATTTCCGCGTGTTCCACACAGGAAGACATGCCGGCTAAGACGGCTCCGGCTGCTAAGACGGCGCCGGCTGCCCCAGCGGCGAAGGCGGAGGCGAAGGAGGCTAAGGAAACGAAAGAAGCCAAGGCTGCGGACGAGAAGGGGGCGGAGAAAGCCAAAGCGACCAAGGTAGCCGGCGATGTCGGGCTTCTCGATACAGAGAAGAACTACATGATTCTAGTCACGAAAGAAGGCAAGCTCGTAACCCTCGATTTCGACGCCAAAACTAAAGCCACCCAGATTGATCCAACGCCAGCTAAGATAGCCGATGTCGGTCTGGGATCATCCGCGACCGTTACTTACGAAAAATCCGGCGAGAAAAACATTGTCACGAATTTGGAATATCGGCCGGCAAAGGGCGAGTAGAAGGATTTGACCACCACTGCTCAGCGTTTGAGCGTTCAGGAGGAAACCATTAGATGAAAACGAAATCTGGAGCGGTAGCCGCATTAGCAATTCTGTTAGGCGTAGCTGTGGCGACGCCAAGCGTCGCTCAAGAAAAAAAGGCTGAAGGGAAAGAGGGCGGGGAGAAAAAAGCGGAGAAAGCGAAAGCGGAAAAGGTGAGCGGTGATATCGGTCTATTGGATACGGAAAAAAATTACATGATCGTCGTCACCAAGGAAGGTAAGCTCGTGACTTTGGACTACACGCCCAAGACTAAAGTCGTTGAACTCAAGGAAAGCCCCGCTAAGATGGCCGATATCGGCCTGGGGTCTTCCGCACGAGTTGAATATATCCAAAAGGGGGAGAAGAATTACCTGAGCAAAATCGAGTTTACACCCGCCAAAGGCGAGTAATTTCACTCTTAAGCTAACCAAAAAGGGCTTCCCTCGCCGGGTAAGCCCTTTTTTTTCCGCATATCCTGAGTTTTAAAATGCTCTTACAAAGGGCAACAGCTAGCGACCCGGTTTCGGGTTTCGCGTCTCGGGTTTCGGGTTAAACTCGAGACACGAAACTCGGAACTCGAAACTAGACTAAAACCCTTCTTCTTCGATATCGTTCATGACCAGCCGGCGATAGCCGCGCTCGTCTTCGACGTTCTTTTGGCGCTTGCTTTCCTTCTCGTTTTCTTCCTGGCAGCGCACGCACAGGCGCGTGAAAGGGAGAACCTTCAAACGTCCCAGCTGAATCTCGCCCTCGCAGGATTCGCAAATTCCGTAGGTTTTTTCCTTGATGCGTTGCAGCGCTTCGTCGATGGCCAGAAGCTTTTCACGTTCGCGATCGTTCAAAATAAAGTTGATCTCACGGTCCCGCTCATCGCTCGCCAAATCGTAGGTGTCCCGACCTTCGTCCTTGATCCCTTCGGTCTCCACCTTGACATGGTCCTTCATTTCCTTGACCGCCTGTTTCTTCATCTCTTCCAACATTTCGGCGGCCTGCTTCAGGAATTCCCGGCGCTGTTTTTTTTCTTTTTCGTTGTCTTTTTTAGGCATCGTTTATTTCACCGATCAAGTCGTATTCTAAAGCTTGGGTAATTTTTACTTCGGCAAAGGTTCCAGGTGACATCGCAGTTCCGGTGGCGCCTTCGACCCCCGCTATGAAGACGACGCCGTCGACCTCCGGTGCATGTGCCTGCGTGCGCCCGTGAATTCTTTGAGTCTCCGGATCCGCGCCGCACATCATAACTCTATGAATTGAGCCAATCAAGGCTTCGTTCTTATCCCGCGAAATCTCGGCTTGAAGATCCATGACCTCCTGCCAGCGGGCTTCGATTTCATCTGGCGGAAGCATGTTGCCGAGTTTGGCAGCTGCAGTCCCTTCCTCTTCGGAGTATTTAAACACGCCGAGCCGCTCGAAGCGCGTTTCTTCAACAAAGTCTAGAAGCTCGCGGAAGTCACTCTCGGTCTCTCCGGGAAAACCGACGATCAAAGATGTCCGCAGCGTCAGCCCGGGGATGGCGGCGCGCAGTTTTTGCACGCTTTCGCGCACGGCGCTGCCGCTCCTACCGCGACGCATGCGCTGCAAGATGCCGCGGCTGACATGTTGGAAAGGGATGTCGATGTAGCTGCAGACCTTTTTGCTGTCCCGGATAAGCTCCAGCAGTGCGTCGTCCAAATAGTTAGGATAGGCATACAGAAGCCGAATCCAGGCTAGGTGCGGCACAGTCTCAAGCTCCTTGAGCAGGCCGTACAGCGTAGTTCCGTCTTTGCGATCACGACCATAGGCGGTGAGGTCTTGGGCAATCAAATTGATTTCGCGAACACCATTTTCGGCCAAAGACTCCGCTTCGCGGACGACGGAGGCAATGGACCGGCTGCGATGAGGCCCGCGTAAATGCGGAATAATGCAGAAAGCGCATTTGTGATCACAACCCTCGGAAACCTTCAAATAGGCGGTGTAAGAAGGGGTGGAGCGTAGGCGCGGAGTGACATCATCATAGAGATACGACGGCAGGCCGACGAACTGGCGGCGCGTTCGGTCCTGTTCATGCTGCCGCAAAATCTCGGCGATGCGCGGCACCTCGCCGGTGCCGACAAAGAGATCCACTTCCGGCAATTCCCGGGCGAGCTCGGTCGAATAACGCTGTGACAAGCAGCCCGCGACCACCAGTTTCTTGACCTTGCCCTCTTCCTTTAAGCGGCCTACCTCGAGGATCGTGTCGATTGATTCCATTTTGGCTGCATCGATAAATCCGCAGGTGTTAACCAAGACGATGTCGGCCCCCGCGGCGTCCTCGACCAGCTCGAAATCATTTTGCTCGAGCAACCCGGCCATGACTTCGGAATCGACCAGGTTGCGCGCGCATCCGAGGCTCACGATGTTGAATTTGCTCTTGCCGGAATTCACTGGCCTAATTCCACGATATCCGCGCCGGTGGGAATTTGCAGCTTGAACAAGGCATCGTTCACGCCAGCGCCCTTTCGCATATCGGAGAAACGGATGCTGGTCAAGTTGCCGGCGCCGTCACGCACGCTCACCCAAAGTATATCGAAGGTTGACCTACTCACGCCCATCAGAACATCGCTATAGCCGCCGGCGTCGGCCTTGGGTTCGAGGCGCAGAACATATTGCTGTTCCTCCGTGGCTTTCAAAGTCGGATTGAAGTCCTTCTTCAGATTGCCCAATCCCAACAAGAAGGACAGTGGAACATCACTACGAAAGGCATTCTGCAGCGGGCTCTTGATAATCTGATTCTGTTCAGGCTGGTAAAAGTAAAGATGTTTGCCGTCGGCCAGCACGAATTGGTCTTTTGGCGTGTCGTAACGCCAGAGCATTTTCCCCGGCCGCTTATAAAACACCTTGCCCGAGCTCTTGAGAGTGCGATTGAGCGTTTTTACTTCCGTTTCCTGCTGGAAATCCGCCACGAAATCGTTGGTGGCATCATAATTTCGCTGAAGCCGGTCAACGATCGCCTCTGCCGTGCCACTCTCCGCCGACAAGACCGGACGAGGGCTTGCAATCAGTGCGATGACCAGCAGCCAAAATCCGTATGTTCTAGCAAACCTTCTCATCGAGTGTCCTGCCAGACTCACTCTCACGCATGTTGATTCAACGAGGGTCTACGTCACTCTTCTATTTTGCGGGCATAAACCTCACGGGGTTTGGCCCCATCTGCGGGGCCAACGACGCCGTCGCGTTCCATCTGTTCGATCATTCGCGCCGCACGATTGTATCCTACCCGCAATCTACGCTGAATCATAGAGATCGATGCCTGTTGGGTTTCAGTTACAATTGCGAGCGCCTGATCGTACATTTCATCGTACTCATCGTCGCCTCCGGCGGCGTCTATTTCCTTCTTGCTTTCTAGGACTTCAGGTCGATACTGTGGGCGCGCCTGCTGTTTTATGAAAGCCATGACCTTCCGCACTTCCTGGTCCGATACGAAGGTGCCGTGAACGCGGGTCAATCGCGCCGTGCCGGGCGGCAAAAACAGCAGATCGCCGCTGCCCAACAATCGCTCGGCGCCAATGGAATCCAAAATGGTACGCGAATCGACCCTCGACGTGACCTGAAATGAAATCCGCGCGGGAAAATTGGCTTTGATAAGACCCGTGATGACATCGACGGACGGACGTTGGGTCGCAAGAATCAAGTGAATTCCGGCGGCCCGCGCCTTCTGTGCCAAACGCGTGATGTACTCTTCGATGTCCCGTCCGACCGACATCATCAGGTCGGCAAGTTCGTCGACGATGATGACGATGC
>DATACQ010000675.1:0-5187 GCA_036258955.1 Binatia bacterium | reverse complement strand
TGAATTTATGATCGACCTCGGGATGGAACACGTACTCGCCGAGGTCGATCATAAATTCAAGAAAGATGTCAAAGACGACCAGATTGTCGTGATGCGTTTGCCGAGCAACGAAGAGATGGAAAATTGGAGCAAAAAGTTTCGCGAGATGTTCAGATAAGAAGTTGGCGTCATGGAGTGTGGAGTAACAGAGTAGTGGTTAGAATTTGGTTCGCCACCCATCACTCCATTACTTCATTCTTCCACCACTCCAAATCTTAGAGGTTGCCGATGCTTGAGCTTGCTAGCATGCCTTTCACAGAAGTGCAGCGCCTGGCGCGTACCGGCCGAGCACTCGTCATTCTTCCCGTCGGTGTGATGGAGGAGCATGGACCCCATCTGCCACTGGCGCTCGATTCTCTGGCTGCCGAAGCGTACGCCGCCTCGGCGGCGCCGCACCTCGAACAAAATGGCTATGAAGTCGTGGTCGCGCCTACGATAAACTACGGCGTGGCACGCGCGGCCATAGATTTTCCCGGAACACTTTCCCTCGAGCCGCAGACGCTTCGTTCAATGGTTATCGAGATCGGCCGGTCACTGGCGCGGCATGGGCTGGACCGCCAGGTGATCCTTAACGGCCACCGTGATCTGCAACACATGCAGGCGCTGGATGAGGCGAGAGCCAAACTGGAAGAGGAGAAAATCGCGAGAGTTCTTTGTGCCGGTTTTGCTCATGATCCGGCGATCACCAAGGCTTGCTATCGCGACGGGGTTCAACACGTGTACCGTAGTCCGCGGCCCGACCGGGAAGGACACGGCGGAGAATCAGAGACTTCTGTAGCGCTGCATGCGTTTCCGCACCTAGTGAAAACAGAGGTAATCGGGCAACTCACGCCCAACTTCGACTATGACGTCGAAGCCTTTCGCAACGAGACTCGCGACTATGGCTCCCTTACCGCGGGCCGCGGTTACTTCGGTTCGCCGCAGGCAGCAAGCGCGCAAACAGGCAAGCAGCTCGTGGCGATTCGCGGGCGCAACATCGCCGAGCTGGTGCTGAAAGCCTGGGGTCCGGCGAAGAGAAACTAACCCTGCGCACCGCAAAGAAGCGGCGTCGAAAGCAAAGAACCGGAAGACTCGCGCAAAGCATACCCTGAGGCAATCGAGGGGACGCCAAGGCGCTAAGGGTTGCAGAACAGAGACATCTCTCTGCGAGCTTTGCGTCTTTGCGGGAGAAATTCTTCTCGGTTCCGCCCAGCGCGGGGAGCTACCCTACCAGCGAAACCGCCACAACCCCGCCGACCACGCACACCGTGCCCAACATTGTCATAACATTGATCGGTTCGATCTCCCGGAGAAAGATCGCGGCCAGGAGCATCGTCCATATCGGCACCGTGGCGGCGATAGGCGAGACGACAAAGACCGGCCCGGAGGCGAATGCGATCAGCATGAGCAGGACCGCGACCGTTTCGAATACGCCGGAGAGCGCGAGCGGCCAGAAAGCGCGGCGGTCCCAAACCAGTTTCTCTTTGCAAGAGGGGGACGCATAGAAGATGGCAAAAGCCAAAAGCGATACAGGACCTACCAACGCGGCGAAAAACAACGGCTCATGGGATTGCAGCAACGCGTAACGGCGCAGCGGATGAACGATCGTAGTAAGCAGGACCGTTGCGATCGGGTAGAGCAGATAGCTCCAGCGAAAAGCGGGAACATTCTTATCGATACGCCACGAAGTGAGAATGATCCCGGTCACAATCAGCAGAGTACCCACCATGCCCAAAAGCGTGAGCGGCTCGCCGAGAAACACGATGCCGGCGATCACCGTCAAAAACGGGTAGGAGTTGCGCAAGGTAACCGCCCTGGACGTGCCAAGCTTGTGGATGCCGCTATAGTGGAACTGGCGGATCGCCGGTTGCAAGAGACTACTCACAACGATGGCGATCAACCCGGCGCGCGCAACGTTTGGGACGCCTCCCGTGACGAACACCGCGACCCAGAGAATGAACGTATGGATAACGAGCGACACAAAGGTAGCCGTCATCGGGGTCGAATAACGAAATCCGCGCTTCACAGAAACGTTCGAAGTGGCGAACGCCAGCGCAGTAAGCAGGGCAAAGACTTGTGCAGTCATTGTAAAACGAGGGATAAAGGATGAACGGGAAAGGTTGAGTTGAATTAAGGGCCGCTGTTGTCTGTGTGTTGCATTCTCGCGGGGTCCGGCGCTAGTACTAGGGCAAATTTCCGAACGGGAGGAAGCATAGCATGAGTTTTAGAATAAACCACTTGCATCTGAAGTCGCCACAGACGCAAAAAACAGTGGACTTTTATGTTCAGTACTGCGGCGCCAAAATTCTACGCGAAACGGTCACCCCCAGTGGCCGCAAAAGTTTCCGCCTCAATCTGCACGGGGTCGAGCTTAACGTCACGGATTTTCTGGAAGAGCAAAAGCTGGAACAGTTCTACGGCTTAGAGCATATCGCCATCGATGCGCAGAACTACGATGCGGAGGTGGCGAAGATCAAAGATGCCGGCATCAAGATTCTCGAAGAGCGAGTCCTGCCCGATGGACGCCATGTATGTTTCTTTGAAGGTCCGGAGGGAGTGCGCTTGGAATTTCTCGAGATGCGTTGAAGCCGTTGAAAAGGCTCATCTGCTGCGTCAAATCCGTTCATGGTTCGACTTAGCTCACCACGAACGGAGAACGTATCAGGCAGTTCAGGTACTTATACGTTCGCCTGAGACTCGTCGAAGGGTTCCTAAGAGTTTTCACACAGTCTCTCGTTGCGGTTACCGACCCACTGCGGCTACGACCGCAGTAAGCCTCCGCTCGTCGAGCGCGCGCCTCGCACCTGAAGCCTTTTTGAACGGTTTCACCGAGCTACTCGCTACTGCTCTCGCAGCGCTCGCTCGAGCGGCCCATTTTCGCGAAACGGTTCCGGCCACCCGATATATTCCTTGAACTCGGGACGGGTTCTAGCCAAATCTCTGACGACGTTTTCAATGCCTTTGTCGGGTACTTTCGGTACCGTTTTGAACAGACGAGCGTAGGCCTCAACAGTTTTTCTTGTAATCACCGGATCTTTTTCGCGCATCCACTTAGCGAACGATTTCTCAGCGAAGCGATGATCTTTCTTGATCAGATGAATACCTTCAACGTAGGCGCGCAAAAACTCCTCGGTTGTTTTTGGTTCCGCGCGAATAAACGCACGGCTGCTGGTAACACAGGAAGACGGGTAGACCAGATCCGTGCCGCTCAAGTCCACCAGCACGGGCCAACCGCGCTGCAGGAAGGGTATGGCATAGCGTGTCGTGAGAGCGGCTGCGGCGATGACGCCGCGATCAAGCGCCGCCACCATTTCCGGGCCGGCGCCCATCTGGAGAATCGTCATGTCTTTGTCGGGGTTCAAGCCCACGTGAGTGAGCGCCGCACGCAGATAAAAATGTGTGGTCGAGCCATAACGCGTAACGGCGCTGGAATGTCCCTTTAGATCGTGAGCCGACTTAAACTCGGGCCGGGTAATGAGATAAACAGGGTCAGCATCCACAGGGCACGCCAACAGCACGATGTCGCCGCCCGCGGCGCGCGCGGCGACGACCGACTCGGCCCCAGCGCCGGAAAACGGCAGATTCCCGGTAATAATTGCCAGAGTGATGAGCGATCCTCCCCGGATTTGCACCGGCTCTACGTTGAGATCGTGTTTTTCAAAGAAACCGGCGTCTTTCGCAACCCATATTGGTAAGTGCGACGGCGAGGCACTGGTACCGTACGGTATGCGCCGAAGCTCCCCGGCAAACGACAATGTGGTGGCGCAAAAAAGAACTACAAACGGCAGAAACCAGCGAGCAACGCTCATGGTTGTGACAGGACTCTCTCGAGAGGCACGTTGTCGCGGAAAAATTCGGGCCGATTGAGAAACTCCTTCGGAATGGTTCTTCGGCTCGCCAGATCCTTGATGACCGTTTCGATGCCTTTGTCCGGCACCCGCGGTATGGGTTTAAAAATCTTGGTGTAGGCTTCCACGGTTTTCTTGATCAATGCCGGATCGCTTTCTCTCAGCCATTTGGCGAAAGTCTTTTCCGTGAATGCGACGTCCTGTCTGATCACTTGCATGGCGGCAACGTAAGCGCGCAGGAAGTTGTCCACGACTTTTGGCTCGGCCTTCACGAATGCTCGGCTGCTGGCGACGCAGGAGGAGGGATAGACCAGGTCCGTGGTGCTGAGATCGACGAACATCGGCCAGCCGCGCTGCAATAAAGGAATGGCGTAACGGTTGGTCAGCGCCGCCATGGCAATGCGGCCGTTCTCCATCGCCGACACCGCTTCGGTACCGGTGCCGAGCTGTAAGATGAGTACATCTTTTTCCGGGTCAAGCCCGACGTGGCGCAACGCGGCGCGCAGGTAAAAGTGCGTTGTGGAGCCGAGACGGGTTACGGCCGTGGCCTTGCCTTTCAGCTCGGCAGGCGACTTTATCTCCGGCCGCGCGATCAAATAGACGGGATCCGAATCCACAGGACAAGCGAGCAGCACGACGTCGCCCCCTTCGATGCGTGCGGCGACAATGGATTCTGCTCCTGCGCCGGAAAACTGCAGCTGGCCGCTCATGATTCCCATCGTGATCAGCGCGCCGCCGCGTATTTGCACGGGCTCGACGTTCAGGCCGTATTTGGCGAACAGGCCGGCATCTTTGCCGACCCAGATGGGCAGATGCGCGGTGGACGTGGTGGTTCCGTAATGAATGCGCCGAAGCTCTTGCGCCATTGCGGGGACGGTAGTGAGCCACACGAACCATGCGGCCGCGAAACCGAATCGGGCTGTATAGTATAGCAGGCCGCACCCGCTCGGTTTTGAATTTCGCGTTCCGAGTTTCCGGTCCTTCCGCAGTAAACCGAATGCTCTGTTCAGCATGAGAGGTTACGCTATTTGCCAAAATACTTGGCTTCAGCTTTCTCCTGATCATACGGGACAAACTGATTTACGCCGGGCCCTCGCACCTGCGGAGTTTCCCCATCATCGAACAGCGCCACGGCGTTGTCTCCCGCGCGCCCACCGATGAGGCCCGGGGCGTGGGCTTCGGCAACCGTGCAGTCTGCGTCGGAACGGTTAAATGCCCAGTGCACAGTGTTGGCCGGGATCCGTTGAAAATCTCCTTTCTTGCAGAGAAAGCCTTTATCTTCGACGAAAAACCAGATTTCACCATCCATCACGTAGTTGAT
>DATACQ010000674.1:0-2183 GCA_036258955.1 Binatia bacterium | reverse complement strand
TTCCAGCGAGCTGAATGTCACTTTGTAGTCAGGCTCTTGAGTCTGATCGATGAACACAACTTGGCCGCCATGTATTTCCAAGCGCTCGATGGAGAACGAAACTGCGTCGCCCCTATGGTCACCGGCTTGCGGTGATTCTTTTCCAAAATCGATAGCCTTCAGGACGTTGTACGTCGTCGGGCCGAGCCGCTCGAGAAATACTGTCGGGTTTTGCAAGGCAACCGAGTTGAGATCGATTTGCCCTTTGAGCAAACCGAGGCGCGAGAAGTCGATGGATGCGCCGGGTATGCTCAATATCGGCTGCGGATTGTCCGCGCCCACGATGAGGTTTTCAATAGCAGCGCGACCGGTAAATAGGTTGATGTCGACATCCTGGATTTCAACCGGAACGATAAAAACGCTTTGAAGCCGATCGACCGCCAGGCGACGCGCCAATTCCGGCAGAATCAGTATGAAAGCCCCAACGAGCACAAGACCCGCTAACGCTGAAATAATCAGGCGGCGAGAAGGACGGTATGCCATATGCTTCTGTTGGATTCCGAGAGCTTCGCTACCAGTAAAGGTTATGATGCATCCGGCACAATATCTAACTTGGTTGCCACGCCGACTCAACGAACCCCGGCCATGTCTCGCTCTGAATCAACACATCCCACGCACATCTTTCCGTGCAAAAACGCAGCAACGAAGATGCCAGAGCTCTTACGGCGAGGGATCTTTTCAGGACCATCTGGTACGAAGTTTGCGCCCAAGTATTTGCAGGCAAGCGGTTCGAGCCCGTAATCGACAGGAAAAAGGGAGGTGCTTACCATGAAGCAGATCTTGTTCGCTGCCGTCGCAGGGCTTGCGCTCGCGCTATCCGTTATGTCTCCGCGTTTGGCGCTAGCGCAGAAGCTTACAATCGGCTGGTCAGCCGTAAGCGCGTTAAACGCGCCGTTTTGGGTCATGAAAGATGCCGGCTTTCTTAAACGAGAAGGTTTAGATGCAAACCTCGTTTACATCCCAAGTTCATCGACGATGGCGCAAGCCCAGATTTCTGGCGATGTCCAGATCTCGACGGCCAACAGTCAAGTGATTGTGGACGCCGACCTGAAAGGCGGCGATCTGGTGGCAATTGGCGCGGTGACCAACGCCGTAGCGTTTTACGTAATGGCAAACCCGGCGATTTCCAGCGTGGCGGATCTTAGGGGAAAACGAGTCGGCGTTACCCGCTTCGGCGCATCCACGGACTTTGCCATGCGGACACTGCTGGAAAAGCACAACTTGAAACCGATAAGCGAAGTTCCGATAGTACAAATCGGCGGTATGCCGGAGATCGCGGCGGCTTTGTCGAATGGCGCCATCGCTGCGGCGCCGATGTCGTATCCTATGGCTTATGTCGCCCAGCAAAACGGCGTGAAGCTTCTCGCCAACATGGCCCAAGAGGGCATCGCCTTTGTTCATGTGGGCCTAACGACCTCGCGCGGCTTCCTGGATCAGCACCGTTCCCAGGCAAAAGCCTTTCTACGGGCGTATGGGCGCGCCGTGCATTACATGCACACCGATAAGGAGGGTTTCAAAAAAATCATAAGCCGATACTCGAAGATCAGCGATCCAGGAATGCTGCAAGGCACCATCCAATATGCCTACGACTTCGTCGAAAAGGTTCCGCTTGTCGAGCGTAAAGCGTTCCAGAATACCATCGACGAAATCGCCGAAAGGCGGCCCGAGGCGAAGCAGGCGAAACCCGAGCAATTCTATGATAACGAGCTTGTGCAGGAGCTCGAGAAGGAGGGTTTCTTCAGCTCTTTATGGGGTAAAGATGTCGCGGAGACCGTCCCCAGGCGGTAGACGCGTGAGGTGTGTTTCCGTATTGCACTTGACCCAATGAAGGATCAAGGCCCGTGCGGCGCAAAAGCTAAGGGAACTTGGCTTCAAGGACGTAACAGCTCTGGAATGTGGATTTAAGCATGGCCGCGGGCGAGCTATCCGAGACAAAAGAAATAGGCGCGGCCGCCCCCCGAAGTTCGACAATCGGATATGTGACAATAGGATAATTCAGCGCCAGCGGCCCGACACAACACGTCGGCTTCACCACGTATGGTACCGCTCTATGTACCCAGAACAAGCCATTTAGAAAGGAACCATTGAGTCGGTACATGCACGAGTGCAATTTCTTTTGGCATCTCAGTTGCGCCTCGCTGTTG
>DATACQ010000673.1:0-3168 GCA_036258955.1 Binatia bacterium | reverse complement strand
GTTCGCCACCGGACCCTCATTGTACAGCTGGCCGCTAAGCATCGGCTACCGGCAATGTACGGCTCGAAAGAGTTTGTTGAGGCCGGTGGTCTCATGTCATACGGGCCGAACTTCTCGGAGGTCTTTCGTCGCGCTGCCGTTTACGTTGATAGAATCCTTAGAGGCACCAAGCCGGCGGATTTACCCGTGGAGCAGCCAACCATCTTTGAATTGGTCATCAATCTGAAGACTGCAAACCAGATCGGCCTCAAGATTTCCCCAGAAGTGCTGATGCGAGCGGACAAGGTGATTAAATAATGGGCTTTACATGGGACCGAGGAAGGACGGGTTAATGAGAAAACAAATCGTTATCTCTTTCCTAGCCTTATTCGTTTTCTTGCCTTGCCCTACCATCCAAGCGCAGCAGGTTATTTTTTTAGTACGACATGCGGAGCAGTCGGGCGAATCCGATGATCCGGAGCTGACTGAGGTAGGAAAGAGACGTGCGAAGGCGTTGGCTTCCATGCTGAGGGATGCAGGTATCAATGCAATTTTCACAACCGAACGCAGCCGAGCGATACAGACGGCAGAGCCGGTTGCCAGGTCATTGAACGTTCAGACTAAGAGGTTACCCGTACGAGACCTCGACGGCCTCATTGCTCGAGTCCGTACCGAACATACTCAGGACCGTGTCTTGATCGTGAGCCATTCTCTTGTTCTGCCCCGTCTCCTCAAGGCTTTGGGGCATCCCGCGGAGGTCACGATCGCGCCAAACGAATATGACAACGTCTTCGTGATCATTCCAAACAGGGGTGACAGCCCTATGATGCTGCGTTTACGGTATTAGCCCAGGACAAGCCGATCAGTGTGACAATCCGCCGAACTAGAGTGAACCGAGTAATCCGATGATGCGGAAATCCAAACCAAAATAAAGGCAGGCTTTGAAAGAAAAGCAGTTAGCACTAGACAGAGAGAAATTCAGGAAGGAAATCGTTTGCTGTTGCACTGTGCTGCAAGTGCCGAGTGGCACGTGGAGACGGACAGAGAAAGACATGAAGAACAAAATCGTGGTCCCTAACTCTTTGCGCTTTGCTCGCTGCGCTATGCCTTCCGCGCCGGAGTGGACGACGAGACGTTTACCGGCGCGGCAGTTTACGTCGACAAGATTTTGAAAGGTGCCAAACCGACTGATTTGCCGGTCGAGCAACCGACGGAGTTTGAGTTAGTGATAATCTAAAGCCAGCCAAACAAATCCGTCTGACACTTCCAATTAACGTGGTTGAGCGGGCAGATACGAGTAGGCTTGAGCTCCTTCGACCTTGCTCAGGACAGGCTCCCGGCGGAAGGCGTGAGACAAACCATGATCAGAAAAGTCACCCATCTGGCGCTTTGCGCTATCATCTTTGCGCTTTGCACGTTCGCCGAGGCGCAGCAGCCGGAGAAAGTCTCGCGCATAGGATATCTTTCGAACACCGATGCAGCTACTGACTCCGCGCGCGCTGGGGGAATTTGGCTAGCTCTGCGCGAGCTTGGCTACATAGAAGGACAGAACATCGCCATCGAGTACCGATATGCGGAGGGCAAGGTCGATCGGGCTCCTGAGCATGCCGCGGAGCTTGTGCGTCTCAAGGTTGATATCATCGTGGTAGCGTCAGGGGACCCGTGGATCCTGGCGGCCAAGAATGCAACCAAGACTATTCCCATCGTTATGGTGGGCGTTGGGTCCGATCCTGTTAGGGGAGGCCTTGTTGAAAGCCTTGCTCGTCCCGCCGGCAACGTCACCGGCCTCACAGCTCTTAACACTGCACTAGGCGGGAAGCGGCTGGAGCTGCTCAAAGAAACGGTACCCAAACTTTCCCGTGTCGCGGTTCTCTACGATCCGGACGATCCGCCCAGTTTACACCAGGTGAAAGAGCTTCTCCCAGCCGACGCGCATGCACTAAAGTTGAGTATTCAACCTTGGGAGATACGAGCGGTGGACGACTTCGAGAAGGTCTTTGCTGCGCTAAACAAGCAGCGCCCGGATGGACTCTACTCGTTCACCGCGGGCCCGGTTATGCGTCCGAACGGAAAACGGATCGCGGACTTTGCGTTAAAGAACCGGATACCGTCGATGGGCTTCTCCCGGGAATATGCAGGTGCCGGCGGGCTCATGTCCTACGGCAGGGACGCGGCGGACGGCTATCAGCGCGTAGCTATCTACGTGGACAAGATTCTCAAAGGCGCCAAACCCGGAGACCTCCCCGTTGAGCAACCAACAAAGTTTGAGATGGTGATCAACCTGAAGACCGCCAAACAAATCGGCCTTACGATTCCGCCAAACGTGCTGGCGCGGGCGAAAAAGTCATTAAGTGATGGGTGAGGCAAACAAAATGACGAGTAGATTTGCGCGCTACACTATGTGCGCTTTGCTCTGCATTATCAGCTACCCAGTCGAAGCGCAGGAATCAAAAAACATCCCGCGGCTCGGTTTTTTATCGGCCAATGCGGCTCAAAACGACAGGGATCGTATAGCCGTTTTTCGGGAAGGACTCCGAGAACTGGGATACGCTGAGGATAAAAATATCCTCGTTGAATATCGATTTGCAGACGGCAAGCTCGACCGTCTCCCCGAGCTTGCCGCCGGACTGGCGCGGCTTAACGTCAACATTATCGTCACTGCGGGGAACGAAGCAGTACAGGCCGCAAAAAACGCTACTCAGACCATCCCGATTGTAATGGCATTCAGCGGTGATCCAGTTGGCGCAGGGTTCGTTGCGAGCCTGGCCCGGCCTGGCGGAAACATTACAGGGTTGAGCAGGATCAACATTGAACTAAGTGCAAAGCGACTGGAGCTACTTAATGTAATAGTGCCGAGCGCCACTCGAATAGCTGTTCTTTTTAATCCGGAAGGCCGTGTTCCGTTACTCGCTTTGAAGGAAGCACAAGCGGCGGCCCAGAAGCTGAGGCTGCACATCCAGGCTCTCGAAATGCAAGCTCCGAAAGATATCGAGGACGCGTTCCGATCTGCCGCAAGAGAGAACGCGGAAGCTATCATGACTCTGCCGGGTGGGTTCACTGGCTTTCACCGAACACGGATCGTGAAGCTTGCGGCGAAGAGTCGCCTTCCGGGCATGTACAATAATTCACGATTCGTCGAGGATGGCGGCCTCATGTCCTATGCCTCAGATCAGCGGGAGGAGTTCAGGC
>DATACQ010000672.1:0-2234 GCA_036258955.1 Binatia bacterium | reverse complement strand
TGCGAATGCACTGATGCGGCGCGGAGCGGCAGAATGTGTTTAGGAATTCCCGGGAAAATTCTGGAGCGTTTCGAGTTCCAAGGATTGAGCATGGCAAAAGTGCAGTTCGGCGGCATCGTGCGAGAGGCGTGTTTGGAATGTGTTCCCGAGGCTCGAGCCGGCGACTATGTGCTGGTGCACGTTGGCTTTGCGATCAGCAGGATGGACGAGGAAGAGGCTGCCCGTAGTTACCGGTTGTTGGAGCAGATGGGGCAAGTCAATGACCTACCGCCGAATGATGAGAACAGCGCATGAAGTACGTGGCTGAATATCGCAGCGGAAATTTGGCGCAAAAGGTTGTGCATGAGATCCGCCGCCTCCAGACTAAACCGTGGGTTATCATGGAGGTTTGCGGCGGTCAGACTCACTCGATCGTGAAGCATGGGATCGACGAGCTCTTGCCCGAGGGCCTCGAGTTGGTTCACGGCCCCGGTTGCCCGGTTTGTGTCACTTCGCTCGAAATGATCGATAAAGCGCATGCCATTGCGCGGCGGCCCGACGTAATTTTCACCTCGTTCGGCGATATGCTGCGCGTGCCCGGCTCCGCGGTCGATCTCTTCACGTTGAAATCGCTGGGTGCGGATGTGCGCATCATCTATTCGCCTTTGGATGCCCTCAAGATCGCGCGCGCAAACCCGGAAAAAAAAGTGGTCTTTTTTGCGATCGGCTTCGAGACGACCGCTCCGGCCAACGCGATGGCCGTCTGGCACGCCAAACGCCAAGGAGTGAAAAACTTCTCGATGCTGGTTTCGCACGTGCTCGTGCCGCCCGCTATTTCTGGCATTCTTCAAACAGCGCAAAACCGAGTTCAGGCTTTTCTCGGTCCTGGACACGTATGTGCGGTCAGGGGCTTTGCGGAATACGAGGCGATCAGTTTGCGCTTTCGGGTGCCGATCGTAATTACTGGCTTCGAGCCTCTCGATATTCTTGAGGGGGTCCTCATGGTGGTGCGCCAGTTAGAATCCGGCCGCGCGCAGGTGGAAAACCAGTATGTTCGTGCGGTTGGCAGGCACGGCAATCCGATTGCGCAAGAACTCCTGTTGGAGGTCTTTGAGATCTGCGATCGCAAGTGGCGCGGTATCGGGGCGATTCCGAAAAGCGGCTATCGCCTGAGTTACGAGTTTCGCGATTACGACGCAGAGCGGGTGTTTGAAGTAATCGATGTCGAGGTCAACGAGCCTTCCGTTTGTATCAGCGGCCAAATCTTAAAAGGAATAAAAAAACCCCATCAGTGCGGGGCATTTGGTACGTCGTGTACGCCGCAGCGGCCGCTGGGAGCGACTATGGTTTCCGCGGAAGGCGCGTGCGCGGCCTATTATCTTTACGGCCGTCATCTGCAAAAAAGAGCAGACGCGTATGGCGGGTGAAGCAAGCAGACCTTCTGTTATGGACGCGAAAGCGCGCGACAGCGTGATGCGTAAATGCCGCGAGTCTATCGCGGTAAAAGAACAATTCTTTGCCGAGCATGCCGAGCGGATCGCGGAACTCTGCGAGCGCATGGCCGACCGTTTTAGAGCGGGCAGCCGATTGTGGGTGATGGGCAACGGTGGCAGCGCCTGCGACGCGCAACACGTGACCGTAGAATTTCTTCATCCCATCATAGAAAAGCGCCGTGCCCTTCCGGCTCTGGATTTGACCAACCACGCGCCCCTCCTGACGGCCATTGCCAACGACAAGGATTTTAGCAAAGTTTTCGTCGATCAGTTGGATCTGTGGGCGCAGCCCGGTGACATGGCGCTTGCTCTCTCAAGCAGCGGGCAGTCTCCCAATGTGATCTACGCGCTTCAGAGGGCGCGCAAGAATGGCATGCTCACTGTGGCTTTCACCGGCAAAGACGGCGGGCGAATTGTCGATGTCGCTGAATATAACTTGATCGTGCCTAGCTTCAGTATCCACCGCATTCAGGAGTGCCATGTGGCTCTGCTGCACATCGTGTGGGATCTGATTCACGTCGCCCTGGGCGAAGAGGACGTCCTATGATGAAGGACGGAGGCGATTTCGACCCGGCAGGGATGATCTGTCCGGCGCCGCTTCTGGATTATAAGCACATTATCCTGGGCCACGGCAGCGGCGGCAAGTTGACCGGAGATCTAGTGCGCAAGCTGTTCCTGCCTGCTTTCACTAACGAATGCCTCGACCGTCTCGACGATCAAGCGGTTTTCGAGATTCAAGGAACACGGGTGGCGTTTACCACC
>DATACQ010000671.1:0-11459 GCA_036258955.1 Binatia bacterium | reverse complement strand
CGGCTTCATCTTGGCGAAAGCCTCGCGATTAATCAGCCCCTGAGTGTCGGGTGTAAGCGGCACATGCACGGTAATGAAATCCGATTTTGCGAAAATCTCGTCGATGGTTGCCGGCTCCACTCCCATCTTCGCGATAGTCTCAGCCGTGATGAATGGGTCAAACCCGCTGACCTTCATGCGCAGACCAGCGGCGCGTTCGGCGACGATGCGGCCGACATTGCCAAGCCCGATCACCCCGATGCTTTTATTGCACAACTCAACGCCGATGAACTTGTTGCGCTCCCATTTGCCGCTTTTTACCGACGCAACCGCCTGCGGAATATGGCGCGCCAGCGCCATCATCAGCGCGACCGTATGCTCGCCGGTGGTGACGTTATTGCCCCCCGGCGTGTTCATCACGACGATGCCTTGCTTCGTGGCCGCATCCGCATCGATGTTTTCAAAGCCCACGCCTGCGCGTCCGATCACCTTCAGATTCTTCGCTGCTTCGATAAGCTCCGCCGTAATGCGTGTCCCGCTGCGAATCACCCAGCCATCATAATCCCGGCAGATGTTCTTTAGCTCTTCCGGCCTGAGGCCGATTCTGACGTCGACCTCGAAGCCCCCGGCGTTCTGGAAGACAGCTAGTCCTTCAGGCGCGAGCGAATCAGTGACTAGAATTCTCATCTTCCGATCCATGTTTTCTTGGAAATAGGCGATTGGAATGGAGGCTCTTTTAAGAAAGAGCCTCCATTAGGACTTCCTGGGCCGCCGCGACACCCCGGCCAAAAGGAATCTCGGCGCCAAACTTTCTGAGCGCCATCTCGAGTGCGGCAATCGCCGTGATCACGTCGAAAGCACCCATGTACCCAATATGCGCAATGCGGACCACCTTGCCCTTTAGCTGGTCTTGGCCTTCGGCGAGTGTGATATTCATCTTGTCGCGCAGGTAATCGAGCAGTTGATCGGCGTCAATGCCGTCCGGCAGGTAAACGCCGGTGGCCGCGGGGCTGGGGCTATCCGGCGCGAGCAGCTTGAGGCCTAACGCCATTGCCGCGGCGCGCGTAGCGCGCGACAGCCGCGCATGCCGCGCGTAAACGTTGTCGATGCCTTCGCGCTGGATCATGGCCAGCGAGGCGCGCAGGCCAAAGATAAGCGACACCGCCGGAGTAAAGGCGCCGGACCCTTTTTGCTGGTTTTTCCGTTCAAGATCTAAGTCAAAATAAAAGCGCGGTAGCTTCGCGTGCTTAGTTTTTTCCCAGGCACGATCGCTGAGTGCGATGAAGCCGAGGCCCGGCGGCAGCATCAACGCTTTTTGTGAACCGGTGACCAATGCATCGATTCCCCATTCATCCAGAGGCAGGGGCACTACGCCTACCGCGGTGACCCCATCCACCAGTAACAACGGGCCATTTCTGGTGAGCCGGGCAACTTCCTTTATCGGATGAAGAACCGTCGTGGAGGTTTCGCTGGCCTGGATCATGACTCCCTGAACGTCGGAATGCGCGCTCAACTGCTTCTCCACGTCGGGAACTTTTACCGCCTGACCCCAGCTGACTTTCATCTCGATGGCGTTTAGGCCGTAAGCGTTAGAAATGTTCAGCCAGCGCTCGCCGAATTTGCCCCCGTTGACGACGAGAACCTTGTCGCCCGGGGAAAAAAGATTCGCGACAGACGCTTCCATCGCGCCGGTGCCGGAGGAGGCGAGCACCAATACGTCATTGCGGGTGCCGAACAACTTTTTGAGGCCGTCGCGCGCGTCCTCAAAAACTCGATTAAACTGCGGCGTGCGATGATGGATCATCGTCTCCGACATCGCCAACGCGACTTCATTGGGAATGGGTGTGGGTCCCGGTGAGAGAAGATAATGTTTGATCATGATCAAGCCTTGGCCGTCACGAGCCGGCATCATTTTGCCGGCACAAAAAAGCCTGGACCTCTGTATCTAAGAGACCCAGGCGTTCGGCCGTCTTTTGCTTTGCACTCCCTCGTGGTCAATTCCACGTTCGCCAGTTGCGCAAAACTTAGACAATTTTTTATCTTGAAAGGCCGGGATTGTCAACGCTTTCAAACCAGCTTGCTTTCAAACACGTTTAACCCGGATTCCGCAGTCGAACCTAGTAACCGCGAGAGCGAGCGGCCGAGCCTGAAGAGCGAAGACACCCAAGCATGCAGTTCGAAGTCATTTTCGCCCTTTTCGCTGCCGTTGGTTTATAGGGTTTTGGCAGGGCACAAAGCACCGCTGATTGACGTCCGGTCAGAGGCAGAATCTATTGGCTTCGCTACGAAAGGTTTGCTCCTCGCCTCCGCATCAGGCCAACTGCGGAATCCGGGTTCAAACCAGCTGTGCTTTCAAACCAGCCGGTTGGGTTGGATTTGCCAAGTTCAATTAGATCGTGCAAAGATTCAGCGCCATGGAGCGTTTGATACTGTTTGACATCGACGGCACCCTCACACGAACCCAGAACGGCTACATTCCATTCAACCAGGCGATTCTGGAGACCTTTAAGGTCGCCGGCGACATCCGGTCCGTCTTTCCCGACGGCGTGACGGACCCGCGTATCCTCGACGAGATCTTTGCGGCGGCACGAACTGAGATCATGGTTTCGGCCGATCACTTGCTGCAATTCGCTGTGAACTTGCAGAGGTGCTACATCGGCGCGCTGCACCAAGGCATGACGATCGTACGCGCCCTGGGCGGCGTGCCGGATTTGCTGGAGCAATTGTCGCTTTGCGGGGTGGCTTCCCAGGGCGTTGTCACCGGCAACTTCGAAGTTACCGCTAAAATCAAACTTGCGGCGGCAGGTCTCGCATCTCATCTTACGTTCGGCGCTTTCGCGAGTGACTCATGCCACCGTCCCGATTTGCCGGCGATCGCG
This sequence comes from Binatia bacterium, assembly GCA_036258955.1. GTDB lineage: Bacteria > Desulfobacterota > Binatia > UBA9968 > UBA9968 > DATACQ01. The sequence continues at coordinate 8,601 of DATACQ010000671.1, read as the reverse complement.
AGGAACCGCTGGCAGAACACTGCTCGACGAGAGATTTCGCCCGAGCGTTGCATTATCGTGGGCGATACGCCTAAGGACCTCGAAGCGGCGCGGGTCAACGGCATGAAGTGCGTGTTGGTGGGCACCGGGCGTTATCCGGTCGAAGAGCTGCAATATTACAGTCCCGATGCGTGCGTGGCGGATCTGACTGACACGGCAGCAATGATGGAGCTGCTGCTGCGGCTCTAAGGAGGCTCTGGTGCAATACCGTAGTATAGGCAATACGACGCTCAAAATATCGGAAGTTGGATTCGGTTGCGGCAATAATGCCGTGTTGATGGTTAAGTCTTCCTATGAAGATCAGCGCAGGGCGGTGCGCCATGCGCTCGATTTGGGTATTAACTTCTTCGATACGGCGTTTGCGTACGGGTTGGGGAAGTCGGAAGAAAACCTGGGTCGAATCTTGAACGATCTTGGCGCAGACCCGGTGATTTCGACGAAGATTCGGCTGGAGTCCGATTGCCTAAACGACGTCAAAGCGGCTACGATTCGCGCCATCGAAGCCGGCTTGGCGAGACTCAAAAGGGAGCGCGTCGATTTCATCCAGCTTCACACCCGTGTGACCCTAGAGCGCGGAATGGGTGCCCGTTTTAGCCTCAGCCCTAAAGATGTCCTCGGCTCGAATGGCGTGATTGCGGGACTTAAGATTATGCGCGATGGCGGCAGGGTGAGCCATTTTGGTTTTAGCGGGCTGGGTGATACGAAGGCCCTGCATGAACTTGTGGAGAGCGGGGAGTTCCAGGGATTCCAGTGCTATTATAATATGCTCAACCCGACCGCCGGGCACAAGGTGACCGAGGATTTCAGCGCGCAAGACTATGGCCTTATTCTCGATCGCGCGGCCGCCAAAGGCATGGGTGCCTTTGTCATTCGCGTTCTCGCCGCCGGCGCGCTTACGTCAAATCCGAGTGCAGGCGGCGGCAGCGGTCAAACATTGTCGCCAGGATCAGATTACCCTACGGACCTGGAACGCGCCGAAAAGGTGAAAGCCGCGCTTGGCGTCGATGGCAAGGAACTTACGCAAGCGGCGATTCGCTTCGCTTTGATGAATCCGAAGGTGTCAACGGTGCTCGTTGGTTTTTCCAACACGACCCATATCGATGAAGCAGCGGCCTGCTCGGGTGCGCCGCCGCTTTCCGATCACGCGATGGCGCAACTTAGGCGGCTTTGGCAAACGGACTTCGGAAATCTCTCGCGGTAGATTTCTAGCTCTACGAGCTTGAAGCTCACGCGCGCAAAGAAGCTCGCTGGGTGCTTGACTGGGTCCCGCAAGTTTTGCTGTTACGGTTAGGAGGTTCTTATGAAATTTTTGCTTCTGCTTGCCTTCATGATCCTGAGTCGTCCGGTTGCAGCTCAAACTCCGTACCATCAGGGAAAAACTGTTACGATAATCGTTGGAACGCTGGCAGGGGATCTTTACGATCTGTACGCCCGGGCTATTGCTTTATATATGGGTCGGTACATTCCGGGAAATCCCAACATCATCGTACAGAACATGCCGGGGGCGGGGCACATGATCGCCGCCAATTACATATACAACGTCGCCAAACCGGATGGTTTGACCATGGGAGCGATCAACGCGGGTCTGTATTTTGAGCAACTCGTGGGCCGGCCTGAGGTCAAGTTCGATTGGACGAAATACAGCTGGATCGGCAACGCAACCAAATCACCTCAGGTGCTCTACATGCGCGCGGATAGCCCATTCAAAACGATCGAAGACGTGCGCAACGCCAAAGAGCCGCCGAAGTGCGGCACGACCGGCACAAGCAACATGGGCTACTTCGTTCCAAAGCTCCTGGAGGAAACCGTCGGGGCAAAGTTTGATGTTGTTGCAGGATACCAGGGCGGGAGCGAAATTGATCTGGCGGTGGAGCGCGGAGAAATTCAGTGCCGCTCCTTGAGCACCGAAGCTTATTTCTCACGCGAGCCTTTTCTGAGTTGGCGGAAAAACGGATTTTCGCGTGAACTGGTACAAGGAGGAAGAACAAGGATCGAGAAATTACCGAACACTCCCACGGTTTTCGAGCTGATGGACAAATATAAGACCCCTGAAGAGGGGCGTCGCTTGGCTTCTGCGCTGCTCGCCTCGGGAGAGTTTCACCGCCCGTATCTGGCGCCACCCAATATGCGCCCGGAGCACGTCAAAATTTTGCGCGAGGCTTTCAACAAAACCATGAAGGACCCGGAGTTTCTTGCGGAAACAAAGAGGAAACGACTCGACATGGATCCAACCACCGGCGAGGAAGTGGAAGCGTTGGCTAAAGAAGTGATGTCGCAGCCCAAGGAAGTCGTTGCTAGATTGAAAAAGCTAATGGTCAAATGAATCTGCGAGTCTCGTGTATCGGATCCAGAATCTTGGGTATGATTAAAACCCGAACCGGGACTCCAGACCCGAGACTATCCTGTATTCCCTTAATGTTCCAACTTTCACGGCTTGATATCCTGCAGAAACCAATCGGTCGGAATCTCCTTGCCCAATCCTTTCTCTCTCGCGCCTTTGTACGCACAGTAGCCCATCGCGGCGAATTGAACGCCTGTGCCGACGTTGTTGAGAAAAAACGTGATCTGCTGATCGCTGGTTCGGCTCGCCGCTTTGCCTGCAATGAGCTCGCAGATTTCCGGATATCTGCTCCAATCGCGCGGCTTCTCACGGCGCACACCGGGCATGTCCTCCTCAATGCCAGGAGGCTGGTAGTGTTGGATGCCGCCAAATCTCGTGTGAATCGATATAAGGTCGCATTTGTCCAACACGGCCATGTCCGTTTCGAATTCGCGAATACTATTGTAATGCATGCCCGGTTCAAGCCAGTCGGGTTGCAGCACTGGCCGCGATGAATTAGTCGCGCTGCAAATCACATCGACACCTTTTACAGCTTCCGCCCCGCTGCCCACCGGCTCGCCCTCTACCCCCGTCTCTTTTTCCATTTGCGCCACGAAAGTCTTTCGATGCTCCGGATTGGGGCTGTAAACTTTGACTTTCCTGATCGGCATGACGGCGGTCATAAAGCGGTAGTGTGCCCTCGCTTGCCCGCCCGAACCGATGAGGCCCATAACTTGGGAGTTCCTTCGCGCCATGACCTTCATGCCCAACGCGCTGGTCACGCCAACGCGTACCTGCTGAATGAAACCATCAGGCATGATGGCCAGGAGCTCGCCGGTCTCTGCGCTAAAAAGCTGGACCAGCCCGACAAACATGCCTTTGGCTAGCGGCACTTTTTCCAGGCGCACGGAGCCGTGCAATTGCTGCTCCTGAACGATGTCCGACGTTACGCGTAAGGCAAGCACGCCTAGCTTGCCGACGCCGCCATCGACGGATTTAAAACTGTACGTCGAGTTTGGCAAAGAGTGTGGCAGGTAGGAGTGGCACGTCGGCCTGTTAACCGCGCGGCTATTGGCCTGCTCGCCATAACTATCTTCCATGACCGCAAGGCATTCATCGACCGTGAGCGCCTCTTGAATTTCTTTGTTGCTGAGAATTAGAGTCATCCGTCCTCCGCATCGCAATCTCTTCGTCCCTCATTCACTATCTGAAGACCCTGCGCTTGTCCAATTCCTCTGGCGGCGGCAAGTTGATGCGGCAATGCCCGAAGCGGGGAAGAATGATCCAGAAATATCGAAATGTTCGTTAAAGCTTCGATGTTGGTAGCCGATGAAAAAATCATCCGAATCAGCGAGCGGGTGATACCGCCGGCGGTGCCTTATTGGATTTAGAGTAACAAGAGAAGCCGAGGAGACGTCCATGGACGACAATGCTAACGGGCTAAACTCCGGTTCGAGCTCGCTCCAATTGCCGGCGCAGGTCGAAGAAGTGATGACGCAGTCGGTGATGGCGTTGCAGTTGAGCGATACGTTTGGAGATGCGGTGAGCCTTATGGCCTCGCAACACGTCCGTCATTCTGTCGTTGTTGACCGCCAAGGAAAAATCAAAGGCGTGATTTCCGATCGCGACGTTTTAAGAGCTTTGGCGCGCACTCCTGATTGGAAGACGAAGCCGGTGAGCGACATCATGACCCACGAGCCTTTTGTGGTCCACCCTCGGAGTAGCGTCACCGACGCGCTCGCGCAATTGATTGATAAGCGCATCAATTGTCTGCCGGTGGTCGATGATGACGGCAAAGTGTGCGGCATTCTTACCTCCACAGATCTCCTGAAGTCTTATCACAAAGTCTTGGGCGCCTGGAATTTTCAGGAACATTGAAATCTGTTTGCAACGTCGCACGGACGCGAACAACCACATTCTTCTAGTACTCCGAATAGAAACCTCCGGTCGTACTCGGCGTCACGGCTGCTAATCCCCGGCTTATCGAGGCAGCCGGACCGGCACGGTTGCAAGCACTCAAGAATAATGGCTTGATGCCTGTTATTACCGTGGATCACCCGATGTCTAGAATTGAAAGCGCTGAAACACTCAATCCACCCTTAGCCGGGTGGGGGCGGCTTGCAGCCAATTCCGCGGCCCACATGACGGAGCATCTCTTCAACGGCGTGGTTGCGGTAATCCTGCCGCTTATTACCTCGTCTTTGGGTCTTTCGCTATCCCAAGCCGGCGCTCTGGTTTCTGCCCGTACGTTAATGGCCGGCGTTGCCAGCTTTCCTTCCGGCTTTTTCGCTGATCACGCCGAACGCCGCAATCTACTATTGGGGCTCTGCATCGTCATGATAGGAGTGGCGAGCTTTGGTCTAAGCCTGGCGTCGAGCTTCCCCATATTGCTAATTTTCATGGCCCTCGGTGGTATGGGCGGTGGCGGTTTTCACCCGCAATCATTATCGATTCTGACCGCAAGATACCGCGAAAAACGCGCCTTCGCCTTGGGCGTTCATGACAGCAGCGCCAATCTCGGCGAGGTCATCGGACCGCTGGGGCTCGGCCTGTTGCTGAGCTTCGTTGACTGGCGCACGGCGCTGCAAATTTGGGCGCTGCCCGGTCTTGCCATCGGGCTACTCTATGCATTCTGGGGCAGCGAGGGCGATCTCGCCGGCAAAAAACCGAAGAACTATGGCAAGTCTTTGTGGGAAGATGTTTTCAGAAACAAGATCGTTTTCGGGCTGGTCGTGGTTTCCACCCTCCGCTCGATGGGGCAAACCGCGCTCGCCGCATTCCTGCCATTGTATCTTTCGTTGGAGCTGAAACTCTCAGCAGGAATGACGGGCGCGTACATGTCGATCTTGTTTCTTTTTGCCGGTGCCGCGCCGGCGGTGGTCGGTTGGATTTCGGATCGTTTGGGTCACAGGCTGTTGATCGTGATCTTTTCTTTCTTGAGCGTAGCCGCCATCTTTGTGATTCCGTATTCAGGATCGGGTATGATTTTAGCGCTTACTCTGGGCGCCCTGGGTGCTCTACTATGGGCCCTGAGACCGGTCATTGTGACTGCGGCGATTACAGCCGCGCCCCAACAGCTTTCCGGCAGCATCGTCGCGTTCATCTTCGGCGCAAACATGAGCGTTTCGTTTCTCGCGCCGATCCTGGCGGGCTTCGTGGCAGACCTGTACGGTCTGACGGCGGCTTTGCTGGCGATCGCAGCGTTCCCTCTCTTTGCTTCGCTAGTGGCGCTGGTTATCTTGCAAGTGCCCGATAAAGGCTAGCTGACCGAGGGACTTGTTTCTCGCTCGAATCTTGTGAACAATCCGACACACCTGGTTCGGCTCTTCTTGCTTTGAGAAAACCGCATCCGACAGCAGAGCAACACCTCTCCTATTTCCTGTCTAGAGTCTTAGGTTCAGATTAGACCCAAGGATCGGGGCTCTATGACCCGAGATTATTTCGGCCCCCGATCTTTGCTCGGCTTATTTCTTGGTCGAGAGAGTAAAGGATTGAACGTCAGCGGCGCCGTTTACGGACAGCTTTGGCTAGCGGTTTGGACTCATCTAGCGCTTGTGCCGCTTCTCCGTCCAACTTCGGTGTGACGTTGTCACGAATCCACTTTTCGTCCCACCACTCGATGGGGAGAACTGCCACGCCATTTAGATATACACCGAAGTGCAAATGGTCGCCGACGGCAAGGCCGGTTTCGCCGGTCCTCCCGATGACTTGTTTTTGTTTGACGGCTTCGCCTTCTTTGACATCGATCGAGCTCAGATGGCCGTAGAGCGTGGTCAATCCCAGCCCGTGATCGACAATGACTGTATTGCCGTAGATACCAAGGGGACCGGTAAACGCCACGATGCCGCTGTTCGACGCCTCCACCGGATACCGCTTCGTGACCGAAAGATCGAAACCCAAGTGGTAGGCGGTATCGATGTTTTCTCCCTGATAGGTGTAGGTGCGCGCGTCGGCGAAGTTCGCTTCCACCTTTGAGTTGGTGAGTTGGCTGAATGCGCCGTTCCAGAGCATTTTGCCGGCGCTTTTCTGTCCCACCGCTCGGATCGTAGCATCGTTTTGTTGCCGCAGCCCTCGGTTCACGCTGATAAAGATCTCTTTGGGCGCCTTTTGCCGGGCGGCGACGTCGGTCACGAGCGGAGTTACCTTCGTTTGGATAAATTCGTCCGCGATCGCAATGGTGCTTTTCTTGTATCTGACGTTTTTGAGGGTATAGGTTAGCGCCATCTCTCTTATGTTTCCTGCCCGGTCGATGGCCACCAAGACCGCTTTTTCCTGTTCGGGCACGTCATACGGATGGGCGAAAAAGACCAGGTGGTTTCCGGCTTCTTTGGTCTGTCCTTTATAGCCGGGGAAAAAATACTTACCGATCTTAACGCCACTCGAGACCGTATCCGCAGAGGGTTTGTAAGCAACGAGGCCGACCCCACCAAAATTGACGTAGGGATCGTCGGCAATCAGTTCGAGCGTCGGCGGTGTGATGTCGATCGTGAGATTTTTTTCAATTACGCTCTCATTGGCGCGGAAGAAGCGAAACAGCGAGCGGTCGCGAGCCGTCAGGCGCAGCAGTGCCGGCCCCTCCTTCACTCCGGTGAGCTTAGCGTCCAGCGCCACTGGAAACTTTTTCTGCATGACAGGTTGATCATAGTTTTCATTGACTAAGACGTGCTCCGTGCCGTTGGCGATCAGCGTGACATTGAAAAACTTGAGACCGGTGCCCTGATCGCTGACCTCAACCTCGAGCGGCTTCAGAGCGAGGACGTCCGTTTCGGGAGTGACCTTGATTTGCGGCGCTTTCCACTCGAATTTCGGCAGGGTGAAATAGCCGCCGGCAGTAACGACGGCGACGAGCAAAAGCAGAGCAAATTTTTTCACGATGCGGCCCGATTTTTTCGGCGCCGGGCCTAGATCAAAGGTAGCCATCTGTTCAGGAAATAGTTGGCGGAAACGTAAAAGGAACTAGTCTGGAAGGATAAATGGCGGGCGTATCGATGTCAACAAATTTTTAGCTCTAAGTGCGTCAAAGTAAACCGCGGTCACTAAAGCTGAAATAGCGCTCATGGCCGATGACGACATGATCGAGGACCCTTACTCCCATAACCTCGCCGACCTCCTTAAGGCGCCGGGTGATCTCGATATCTTCCGGGCTGGGCGCCGGATCACCGCTGGGGTGATTATGGACAAAGATAACGGCCGCAGCGGAGTCCCGTATGACCGGGTTATAGACTTCTCGAGGATGGACCAGCGACGCGGTGAGGGAGCCCTCGGAAATTTTGACCTCGCGAATCTTCTTGTTCTTATTATTGAGCAGCACGACATAAAACAGCTCGTGTTTCGCCGGCGCGAGAGCCTCGTGAAAGTGGCGGAAGACATCGTCAGCCGAGCGCAACGCCTCTCCGGTTTCCCATTTTTGACCCGCCAATCGCCGCGCGAGCTCAAGAGCGGCTTTGATCACAGCCGCTTTGGCTGGCCCAATGCCCTTCACGTGCCTTAGCTCAGCGATGGAAGCCTCCTCGATCCCTTTAAGCCCCTTAAACCGTTTTAGCAGCTCGCGAGCATGATCGATGGCGCTCTCGCCCGTGCTGGCATTCCCATTCCTAAGAACGATTGCCAGAAGGTCGGTTTCAGTTAGCCCAGAAGCGCCGTTGCTCAAGAGCCGTTCACGCGGGCGATCCGATTCCGGCCAGGCTTTGATAGGGTAGGAGGCCATAAGTACCTCGTTGCGGTTTCCCAGGTTGTCATTGATGCACTTCAGGCTCAGCGACCGTCTATCACACCCGCTGCGTCAGTCCAAGACACGGAGTGCAAGGCCTTTTAGATATTCGCCTTCGGGATGGTGCAAGCTGACGGGATGATCGACGGGCGCGCCGAGGCGCTTGACTATCGTAACCCTCCGGCCGGCATCGACGGCAGCGCCAAAAACGACTTTTTGGAACAGATCCGAAGACAAGTGTTGACTACAGGAGAACGTCATTAGAAGCCCACCCGGACGGACTTGCCTGAGCGCATGGAGGTTTAAAAATTTGTAGCCGCCTGTGGCTGCATCAACGTCGCTCCTCCGGTGGGCCAGCGACGGCGGGTCGAGCACGATGATGTCGTAGCTAGCGCTAGTTTCCTTAAGATATGCAAAGGCATCGCCCTTGATGAGTTCGGTACGCTCTGCCTCGAACCCGTTGAGAACAAAGTTCTGTTCGGCCAGTTCCAATGCCCGCCGGGATGAGTCCAGCGAAACCACGGCGCGGGCG